>JBATJF010000184.1:0-5344 GCA_049668345.1 Gammaproteobacteria bacterium | reverse complement strand
CGCTTGCATCAGTCCGCCACACGTTTCCTGATAGATTCCCGTTCCAGCTCGCTGATGCACTGGCCCACTATCCGCGCCTGAACGACGGTGAGCCTGGCGAACCGGGCGCCGACCAGGTGCCGGTCACGCGGCGGGATGGTGATCGAGTGTCGCAACTCAACGGCGCAATACAGCCAGCCGCCATCGGGCAATTCGACAGCACATTCATGCAAGAGGCCGCGTTCCACGGCGGGCATGACATCGGTAAAAATGATACCCGCGCCACCGATCGATAAATCATGCAGCTCCCCCTCGCACACTGTCCCCTCCGCGCAGACGACAACGACGCGCAGCCGCCGTACCATGGGAATATGCGCCCGGTAATTCTGGCGGCGTTGCCGGTATTCGAGTCGCCCGGGCAGCTTGGCATGGTAGGTAATCATGCCATCCCGGTCATCCACATGTTCCAGGGTGGTCCTGAACCGGATATCGATGCCATCGAGTTTCCCGGTCACCTGGAGCTTGCGCTCCGCCAGCAGCAACTGGTGGCCCTTGTTTGGCAGCAGTTCGTCGATCAGGACATGCGGCCCTTTCACTTCGACAATGCAGCTGGTGAAGTGCTCCTCGTGGCCGGGAATCACGACCGTGAGCAGCGAGTGCTGTTTCGCCAGCCGTTCGAGCAGACGGGCCACCCGTGTCGGGTCCGTGATCTGTTCGCTGTCGGGCAGGGGCTGATTTGTGCTGCGTCGTGTTTTCATGATCATGATGATTACAGCGAATATTCGTGCTGCAAGCTGACCCCCGGCGTAGCGATTGCAATGGCAGCCAATGTTGCAGCGGGAGCTTCAGCGCACGCGATAAAGGCAGGAGCATAACCCACACAGCACGGGACAGGCCACCCGAAAAAGGCTGTCGTGCGCGCATCCCGCCCCGGGTGTTTGCACCGCGCACCGGCGACACCGCGTCCGGAGCTCGCTCGCCAGGACAGTCAGCGCAGCACGGTGTCCCTTGCACCGAGCAGATAGTCCTCGATCATCCGCATGCGCCGTTCATGCACCGATAGCTCGTGTTCCATGAAGGGATGCCCGAAAGCCGGGTCATTCAGTACCCGGGCACCGCACTGTCGCGCCGTCTCCACCAGTTCATGCGACATGGCGGGCGTGACCACAGTGTCTCTCTGTCCTGCGATCATCAGGAACCGGCTGCAGTCTTCCGGCAGGTGAATGACGGGATCATAGTCCGGCGGACAACCATGACCGGACAACCGGCTCGGTGTGGAATCCACGACCACCCGGTCCAGCCTGCCGTGCGCAGCGAAGCCGTCCAGCAACGCGATACCACCGAATGACATGGCATAGACCAGGTGTTGGCCATAGGACTGCGCATCGAGCGCGGCGAGGATCTCCGTGTAGTCACTGACAATGGCCTTGAGCCGACGCCTGCCATCGGACCGGCCATAACCGCGAAAATCGTAGACATAGACATCGAACCCGGCACTCGCATACGGCATGAACTGCCCGATGATCTGATCCGCCAGGATGGCATTGCCCTGCATGACCAGCAGGTAACCCCGCGCCGCGGCCACCCGCCCGTCCGGCCCGGCCGCCCGCAGCCGGTAGCCACGCAAGGTGCGGTGATCTTTGGTCTCGAAGGCAATATCCTCGACATGGCGCAGGCCGGACACCCGGCCGGCATCAGCGCTGCCGGCCGCCCGGCTCCACAGCCAGAACAGGATCGGCTCTTTCAGCCCGCAGACACTCTGCTCCAGCTCCATGACGCCTTCCTCGTGCCCTGCGGCGGGGCTGCCTGAACACACCGCAAGAAAAGCAATCAGAATGAGGATTCGGCTGACCATACCCGACCCAGTATAAGGCATGCACAGCGGCCCGCCGGCCAATCCGCACCGGCCTGCGCCGGCCCGCACTTGCCCGCACCGGGCCGCCAGTGTAACGTGTTTTAACGTATGAACGGGCCTGTACCTGACGCGCCCTCCCCCTACCGGAGAAGAACCATGAAACTAAAATACGAAGAAATCGAGGACCACTACGACGACACGACCAAGATCCGCACCATGACCGAACAGGCCGTGATCAAGGGCCGCGGCATCCTGCTGCGCACGACCATCTACAGCCCGCACGACCTGAGTGTCAGCGTGGTCTTCGTGCCGAAAGGCAAGCGCTTCGACCCGGTGATCACCTGAGGCAGCCGTATCCATTTCGGACAAGGTCCGCACTGCTCGATGCGGTTCCCAGGCGCGACGGGATATAAAAAAACATCGCGGATGCGATCCGCTCCTACAAGTCTAATCGTGATCGAGCATTGTTGTAGGAGCGCTTCCCGGGCGCGATTGTTATCTTGACAGGAAATCGCGGACAACGTCCGCGCCTACCCCTTATACGCCGGCTCCGTCATCAACCGGTCATCCTCCACCGCGCCACCCAACGTGAAGTGATACAGGTCCTGGAAGCGGCGGTCCTGCAGACCCAGCACCTCGTGCATCGGTTCGTCGAAGTAACAGCCGATGCCCGTGGCACGGATACCGGCCGCCTCGGCCTCCAGGTAGAGCAACTGACCGAGCATGCCGGCCTCCCAGTACAGGCGTGGATAGAACCAGGGACCGTAGCGTTCGAGCGGCGTACTGAATTCGGCCAGCATGGCCAGGCTGAAGCAGCCGTCGCTGGCAATATCCTGCTGGCAGGAAATCTCCCGTGCCGCGTTGCGGGTATCCGACTCGATCAGGCAGTACAGCGGCAGCGTCTCCGGACAACCCGGCGGTTTCTGCCACGGGTCCGCCTGGGTGAGCGCCGCCCGCAGCGTTTCCGTCTGTGCCGGGTCGCGCACCAGCAGGTACAGTCCCGGCGGGATATCGTCCACGCGGTGCACCAGCAGCGCCAGGTGCAGTTGCGACTTCCAGGGCAGCGCGCCGAACGGCACCGCGCCGGACACGGCCAGCGTCCGGTCCAGAATGCGGTAGAAGGTTTCGCGCGCAATGCGCGTCTCCCCGTCCATGGCCACGGCACTGCGCCGCTGGCGGATCATCCGGCGCAGTGCAACCGCACGCAGCGGCGGGACAAACGACTGCGGCGGCGTGACGAAGCTCTCGTAGGCGCACGCGCCGTGCGGCTTGCGTAGCTGCGCGGCAAACGCCTCGATGCCCCAGGCCACGTGCGACGGACTCAATCGGTTCGGCTGCCCCTGCCAATCGAGTGATCCAAAGGATTGCAACAGCCCGAAGGGCAATGCCGGCAGCGCCGGCACAGATGCCACCGGCATGCAAGCCACCAGCAGGTCCGGCTCCTCGGCTTCTGCATCATGCGGCTGCGAAGTCCCGAGCAGCTCGCCCAGCGCCTCCGTCCCGATGTCATCGAGCAGGCGCGTCTGCCAGCCCAGCCCGGCAGCCGCAATGCCCAGCGCACCCAGCGCATGCCCCGCATCGTGCATGCAATAGCGGTATGCCCGCAGGCCGTACTTCCAGGCCTCGCGCCAGTGAATCGAGGTCAGGGCGATGAAAAACGTACCCGCGGGAAAGCCGGCGCACAGCCGGTCCCAGAGCCCGGCATCGAATTCGGCCCGCACCTCCAGGGCGTGTTCCCGCGGCGCATAATGGCAGATCATGGGCCGCTCACACAGCCCCGCGACCGGCCCGCATACCAGGTAGCCCTCGGTCGGGTGCAGGTTGCCGCTGGAGGCATTCACGCGCAGCGCCCAGCGGCTGGCACCGGCGCGCTTCCATGCGGACAGCGCCAGGCTGTCGTAGCACAGCTGCGAGAGGCTATGCAGGTTCACCGGTTGCGGTGCCGGCTGCAGGCCCGGCGTGAAGATCGTGTCATGAGACGGCGCTTCGGTCGGCGCGACCTGCTCCAGCGCAATCAGCCGTGCGCCCGCATAACGCCGGAACGGGTCCGGCTGCGTCGCCCAGTCGAGAAAGCCCGGCCCCGGGGCGAAGCCCTCGAAGCGGTGCTTGGTGGCCTCGTGATAGTCGAGCACCGGGCGCAGGACAGCCGGCTGTGCGTGGCCGTGCCGCTTCATTGACGATCGTGCAGGGTATCCATCAGCCGCAGGATACGCCACGAAATCGGGGACAGACACGATTTTTCCGTTGTTTGCCTGGAGATGCTATTGAAAACGCGGTCTCTCCTCCGAATTCCCTGACAGATTCGGGCACCCCGGGCAAGCCAGCGCGGGTGTGATGTGGAATAATCGGTGACCGTCACAATTTTTCCGGTCGCACATACCGCCATGCAAACCACCATGAAGGCCCTGGTCAAGAACCGCGCAGAGGCCGGCATCTGGCTGGCATCGGTGCCCGTGCCCGGCCCGGCGACCAACGAGGTCCTGATCCGGGTTCACATGACCGGCATCTGCGGCACCGACCTGCACATCTACAACTGGGATGGCTGGGCACAGCGCCACATCCAGGTGCCGCGCATCATCGGCCATGAATTCGTAGGTGAAATTGTCGCCATTGGCCCCGGTGTCAGCGGCATTGCCGTCGGCGATCGGGTCACCGCCGAGGGACACGTCACCTGCGGCCTGTGCCGCAATTGCCGCGCCGGCAAACGTCACCTGTGCCACCTCGCCGTCGGCATCGGCGGCGGTCGTGACGGCGCCTTCGCGGAATACCTGGTGGTGCCCGCCGCCAACGTGTGGAAGGTGCACCCGGATATCCCTTCCACCATTGCCGCCATCATGGACCCGCTCGGCAACGCCGTGCACACCGCACTGTCCTTCGACCTGATCGGCGAGGACGTGCTGGTCACCGGCGCCGGGCCGATCGGCATCATGGCCGCAGCGGTCTGCCGCTTCGTCGGCGCCCGGCACGTGGTCATTTCCGATGTCAACGACTACCGCCTGGCACTGGCGGAAAAAGTCACCATCTGCCGCCGCGTGCATGTCGGCCGCAGTTCCCTCGATGACACGGTGCGCGAACTGAAGATGTCCAACGGCTTCGATGTCGGCCTGGAGATGTCCGGCAGCCCGCAGGCCTTCAACGCCATGATCACGCACATGTACCACGGCGGGCACATCGGCCTGCTGGGCTTTCTGCCGCCGACCACCCAAATCAACTGGGATGATGTCATCTTCAAGGGCCTGCACCTGAAGGGCATCTACGGACGCGAGATGTTCGAAACCTGGTACAAGATGACGCATTTGCTGCGCAGCGGCCTGGACATCGCACCGGTGATCACGCACGTGTTCCCGGTGGCTGACTACCACCAGGCCTTCGACGTGGTCCAGTCCGGCGAGTGCGGCAAGGTATTGCTGGACTGGCGCCCCGGACCCGGAACAAGTCAGGATGTCGCGGAGAGCCCCCTCGAATGACAAAACCGTCCAGTCGATTCCTGACCGAACTGCAAGCGATCGA
>JBATJF010000183.1:0-2621 GCA_049668345.1 Gammaproteobacteria bacterium | reverse complement strand
CTGCGCGAGCGCATGGCCGTGTCGTAGAGGTCGCCGCCGAAGAAATCCGTCACCAGAGAAAACGGGAACGGGATGTCGGTCGCATCCAGCGCCTGTTCGGCGCGCCAGGTACCGAGATGCGGGCTGGCAATGGTGATCAGCGCCTTGACGTTGCGGCTATCGCCACGCACCAGCGCGGTACGGGCAACCACACCACCGGCCGAATGCCCGATCAGCACGACCGGTTCCTGTCCGTGTCGTTGCGCGATGGCAGTCAATATCTCGTGCAGCTGGTAAACCTGCATCAGCACCGGGGCCTCGGACGGCAGGTCGACGGCGTAGAATTTGTTCGCGGCCTGCATGCCCGGGGCGGGAACGAATCCCATACCACCCGGCCCGGCGGTATAGACGCCGGCGCGTTGCCAGCCGTTCTGCTGCATCACCGTGGTCACACCGCTCTCGTCCCAGTAGCCCGCACCGCTCAGGTAACCGTGCACCAGCACGACCACCTCGGCACGCGCACTCAGGGCCGCCATGGCCAGCAGGGGGAATAGCACAACCAGTAACAATCGCTTCATAGTTTCATCCTGTCTCGGGCTCATCTGACATATCGGGAACCGCCCGCACCCGGCGGCCCGCACCGCCACCCGGCGAGCTTGCCCGGCTCGTCTGAGCGGGCACGGCAGCAGTATATAAGAGTTTGCTTAATAAGCAAGACTGAATATTAAAACATCCCTATTTTACGAGCAGGATTTTTTTCCTCATCGTTAACATGAGCTTATCGCACGAAGCTGGAAAGCACTTCCTGTAACCTGCCGTCGAGCGCGTTTCCATTCCCGACAGAAGTTTATTATTACTATATTTAACAGTTGGTTGCGCAATGAATGACGGGGAGGGAAAAATATTTTCAGCCAGGTTCTGAATATACCAACATTACCCGATTCCGATATACAAGCATTATCAGACCCCTACATTCGGCCCCTCGGCAATGCCCAAATTAACGCCAAATCATTGTGGTTGACAGTCTCCGGCCCAGCGGGCGTAATCATATTCATTCATTGATCAGGTCATGTTGCAGGAGCGATCCCTTGAAGAACATTACCTTCGATGTCGACGAGTTATCACGCCTGGACAGGATGGAACAGGCACAACGCCTCGAAGAGGCGGCGCGCCGGATCGATGAAGTGCAACGTGCTGCCGCTGATGATCCCGACTCCCTTTCCTGGGTCGAACAGCAGCGACAATACCTAGTTGATATGCAGCATATGATATTTGAGTGTTAGCCCGACACCAACCTCCATTACAACCCGCCCTCGTGGCGGGTTTCTTTTTTCCCGCGCAGGTTTTTTAGCGCCTGACGGGTCGCATGATCCGCCCTGCCCCGTTACCCTTTGTCTATCACTCGCATCAAGGCATACCTTTCGGCATGAACACACAGCTGTCCATTGAACTCTTGCTGTTGCTGCTGATCGCCAACGGCACCCCGGTACTGGCAGGTCTGCTGCTGCGCGACCGGTGGCGGGCACCGCTGGACGGCGGCCATATCTGCAGGGACGGGCAGCGCCTGCTTGGGGACGCCAAGACCCTGCGCGGCGTGCTCGCTTCCCTGCTGGCAACCGGCCTGACCGCCACCGTACTCGGATTCAGCTGGCACTACGGTGCGCTGTTCAGTGGCCTGGCCATGCTCGGCGATTGCGGCTCCAGTTTCGTCAAGCGCCGGCTGGGCTTTTCGTCCAGTTGTGCCAGCCCGGGACTGGACCAGCTGCCCGAGTCACTGCTGCCCTTGCTGGTACTGCAACCGCTGACCGGGGCGGGTATTCCGGAGATCGTGGTGGCGGCACTGGCGTTTTTCATCCTGGACCTGATGTTGTCCAGCCTCATCGACCCCGGTCAGGCGCGATGCAGGTGATGCAGGGTGATCTCGGGTGGGCAGTTCAGGCGGACATCCACCACACACACACCGGACCCGGCCGAGGTATAACCTGACATGCCCTGATACTGCCAGGCGCCGGCGCAATAGCTGCGCGGGCTGCCTGCATTGGACATGATGGGTATGCCGCCGGGCAGGCAGATCTGGCCGCCATGGGTGTGGCCACAGAGCATCACGTTGAAGTCCGCGTGTGCCGCATGGCGATAGATCTCCGGCGAATGTGCCAGCAGGATCGAAACGGCGCCGTCCGGTATGTCGTCGGCCGCCTTTTCCAGGTTGTCGGCACGATAGAAGTGCGGATCATCGATACCGGACAGGTACAGGCACTCGCCATCGCGTTCGATGGTGACCTGCTCATTCAGCAGGACGCGGATACCCATGTCCTCCATCGCCGGCAGCATGCAGATGGAATCGTGGTTGCCGAGGATGCCGTACACCGTACCGCCCAGCTGCGCCCTGACCTGCCGCAACCCGGCCAGCGCGTCATCATAGGGGCCCCAGGTTTCCGCCCGGTAGTCACCGGTCAGCACGCAGAGGTCATATTCCAGCTGGTGTACCGCCTCGCAAAGCACGTGCGGCATGTCCGGCGCGACATCCAGGTGCAGGTCGGAGAGCTGCAGGATGGTGTAATTCTCGAACGCCACGGGCAAGCCGGGTATGCCGATGTCGTTATGCCGCAGCTCGATGCGGCGCGCATTGCGCCGGGCCCGGC
>JBATJF010000182.1:0-8648 GCA_049668345.1 Gammaproteobacteria bacterium | reverse complement strand
GGGCTGGTCCGCGCAACTGCTCGCGGCGCACGACCGCACGGCGGGCGGGGTCAACGCCCCGGCGGAGGGGCTATACCTGGTCAGGGTTGTCTATGACGGTCATTTCCAGATCCCGGCGACCGGCTGGTGGCCGGTGTTTGACCAGGCCTGATGCGATAAGTCACTGCCAGGTAAGGAATTCTGTTACATTCATCAGGCAGGATGACAAGATCGGATGGTAACTATGCGCACGCGCGTTAAAATATGCGGCATCACCCGGGCGGAAGACGCGGCCGCGGTGGTGGCCAGCGGGGCCGATGCCCTGGGGCTGGTGTTCTATCCGCGCAGCCCGCGTTTTGTCAGTACGGCGACGGCGCGTGCTATTGCCATGTCGGTGGCGCCGTTTGTCACCGTCACCGGCCTGTTCGTGAATGCCAGCGAGGATGCAATCCGCGCGGTGCTTGCGCAAGTGCCGCTGGGTCTGCTGCAATTTCACGGACAGGAGACCCATCAGGACTGCAAGCGTTTTGGACTGCCGTTTATCAAGTCCATCGCCATGCAGCCGGGGACCGATGTCGTTGCGACGATGGATCAGTATCCGGACGCCGCGGGTTTCCTGCTTGATACCTGGCAACCGGACGCCCACGGTGGTGGCGGCGAGCCCTTCGACTGGGGCCGGGTGCCGACCGGCGCGCCGGCACCGCTGATTCTCGCCGGCGGACTGACGCCGGACAACGTGGCGGTGGCGATTCGCGCGACCCGGCCGTACGCGGTGGACGTCAGCAGCGGCGTCGAGCAGGCGCGGGGCATCAAGTCCGCCGACAGGATCGCTGCATTCATGAAAGGAGTGGCTAACAGTGAAACAGACACAGGCTGGTAAACCCGTCGCGGACAGTGGAACACTGCCGGATGCACGCGGGCACTTCGGGATCTACGGTGGCCGCTTCGTGGCCGAGACCCTGATGCCGCCGCTGCAGGAGCTGGAGGACGCCTACCGGAAATACCTGCAGGACCCGGATTTCCAGGCGGAGCTGGATACCGACCTGGCGCATTTCGTCGGCCGTCCTTCGCCGCTGTATTACGCGGAGCGGCTCAGCGAGCAGGTGGGTGGTGCGCGTATCTTCCTCAAACGCGAGGACCTGAACCATACCGGTGCCCACAAGATCAACAACACGGTAGGGCAGGCGTTGCTGGCCAAGCGCATGGGCAAGACCCGCATCATCGCCGAAACCGGCGCCGGCCAGCACGGCGTGGCATCGGCTACGGTAGCGGCGCGCCTGGGCATGGAGTGCGTCGTCTACATGGGCGAGGAAGACATCCACCGCCAGGCCATCAATGTGTACCGCATGCGCCTGCTCGGTGCGACGGTTGTCTCGGTCAGTTCCGGCTCGAAGACCCTGAAGGATGCCCTCAACGAGGCAATGCGCGACTGGGTTACCAATGTCGACAACACCTTTTACATCATCGGCACTGTGGCCGGTCCGCATCCGTATCCGGCCATGGTGCGCGATTTTCAGGCGGTCATCGGTCGCGAGACCCGTCAACAGATGCTGGATATGACCGGCCAGCTGCCGGATGTGCTGGTTGCCTGTGTGGGCGGCGGTTCCAATGCCATCGGCCTGTTCTATCCCTTTATCGATGACACCTCCGTCGCCCTGCACGGTGTCGAGGCCGCCGGTGATGGTCTTGACACCGGCCGGCATGCCGCGCCGTTGTGCGCCGGCAAGCCGGGTGTGCTGCACGGCAATCGTACCTACCTGATGGAAGACAATGACGGCCAGATCATCGAAACCCATTCCATCTCGGCCGGTCTGGACTATCCGGGCGTCGGGCCCGAGCACGCCTGGCTGAAAGACACGGGGCGCGCGCAATACATGGCGGTCACCGACAGCGAGGCCATGCAGGCGTTCCACCAGCTGACCCGCGTCGAGGGCATCATGCCGGCGCTGGAGTCCAGCCATGCGATTGCCCACGCCGTGAAGCTGGCGGCGGGCATGGGCCGGGACCAGACCGTGGTCATCAATTTGTCCGGTCGAGGCGACAAGGACGTGCATACGGTGGCAACCCTGGAAGGCATCAGGATATGAGCCGTATCGCAGAGCGCTTTGTCCGGCTGCGGGAACAGCGACGCAAGGCACTGATCCCCTATATCACGGCCGGCGACCCGCTGCCGACTGTTACCGTGCCGCTGCTGCATGCGCTGGTCGGCGCCGGTGCCGATTTGCTCGAGGTCGGTGTGCCGTTTTCCGACCCGATGGCCGACGGGCCGGTCATACAGGCCGCCTGCGAGCGGGCACTGGAACACCATGTCACGCTGCACCAGGTGCTCGACATGGTCAGGGAATTCCGACGCCAGGACATGTCCACGCCGGTCATCCTGATGGGCTATCTCAATCCGATCGAGGTGTGGGGGTACGTGGATTTCGCGGCCGCGGCCGCGGCGGCCGGCGTGGACGGCGTGCTGACGGTGGATATGCCGCCGGAAGAGGCCGGCGGGCTGGTGGAGGCGTTGCGCAAGCATGACCTCGACACCATCTTCCTGCTGGCGCCGACCAGTAATGAAGAACGCATGCGGCTGGTCAGTGAACTGGCGAGCGGATTCCTGTACTACGTCTCGTTCAAGGGCGTCACCGGTGCAAACCGGCTTGATGTAGGCGCGGTGGAGGTCAAGCTGCAGGAGCTGCGCCGGCTCACGCAACTGCCCATCGGGGTCGGCTTTGGTATCCGCGATGCTGCATCGGCCGCACAGGTGGCCGCCATTGCCGATGCCGTCGTGGTCGGCAGTGCCCTGGTCGGGCGGATTCCGGACCTGCTCGAGCAGCCGGAAAGCATTCCCGGGCAGCTGGCGGCCATTGTCGGCGAGATGCGCGCCGCCATCGATGCCGGTGCCTGAGCGATGCAGCGGAATGACATCCCGACTTCACGCCATGTACAATTCATGCCATGAGCTGGTTCAGTAAACTCGTTCCGTCCAAGATCCGCACCGTCGGCGGCAGCAAGCGCACCGTGCCGGAAGGCCTCTGGATCAAGTGCAACGGCTGCAGTGCGGTACTGTACCGCTCCGAGCTGGAACGAAACTTCGACGTCTGCCCCAAGTGCAGTCATCACATTCGCATCGGCGCCCGGCTGCGCCTGAAAATGTTCCTGGATGACGATTCCGGCAAGGAAATCGGCAAGTCCATCGAGCCGGTGGACGTGCTCAAGTTCAGGGACAGTAAAAAATACCGCGATCGTCTGAACGCCGCACAGAAGGAGACCGGCGAGACCGATGCCCTGATCGCCATGCAAGGCACGCTGCGCAGCCTGCCGGTGGTCGCCGTGGCCTTCGAATTCAGGTTCATGGGCGGTTCCATGGGCGCGGTGGTCGGTGAACGTTTTGTACGTGCCGTCGAACTGTGCATCAAGGAAAAGCGGCCATTGATCTGCTTTTCCGCCAGTGGCGGGGCACGCATGCAGGAGGCACTGTTCTCGCTCATGCAGATGGCAAAAACCAGCGCGGCACTGGCCCGTCTCGCGGAAGCGGGTATTCCCTATATCTCCGTACTCACCGACCCGACCATGGGCGGCGTGTCGGCCAGTTTCGCCATGCTCGGCGATATCAATGTAGCTGAACCACGCGCCCTGATCGGCTTCGCCGGTCCGCGCGTCATCGAGCAGACCGTGCGCGAAACCCTCCCGGAAGGCTTCCAGCGCAGTGAATTCCTGCTTGAGCACGGTGCCATCGACATGATCATCGACCGCCGTGAAATGAGCGAACGCATTGCCGGCATCCTGAATATCCTTATGCGGCAGCCGGTCCCGGCTGACTGATACATTGCCGGTGCGCCTGCGCCGCGCAGACTGACCGGCAACAACATCACTGCAACCGGTCGCCGCCCGCCAGGCCTGCATCCCATGTCACGTTTCCATACCCTTGCTGACTGGCTGACCTGGCAGGACAGCCTGCATCCGAGCAAGATCGACCTCGGCCTGGAACGGGTGGTTGCCGTGGCGCGGCGCCTTGAGGTGCTGCAGCCCGGCTACCGTGTCGTCACCGTCGCGGGCACCAACGGCAAGGGATCGAGCGTTGCCCTGCTGGAGGCCATCTACCGCAGTGCCGGGTATCGCACCGGCAGCTACACCTCGCCGCACCTGTTGCGCTACAACGAACGCATCCGCATCGACGGCCGCGAGGTCGACGATGCCGCGCTGTGTGCGGCATTCGAGCGGGTTGACCAGGCACGTGACGGGGTGTCACTGACCTATTTCGAATTCGGCACGCTCGCCGCCCTGCTGCTGTTCGACACCGCGGGGCTCGATATAGCGCTGCTGGAAGTGGGCATGGGCGGGCGCCTGGATGCCGTGAATATCATCGATGCCGATGTCGCACTGGTCACATCGATCGGCATCGACCACAGCGCCTGGCTGGGCAACGATCGTGAAACCATCGGCCGGGAGAAGGCGGGAATCTTTCGCGCTGGCCGCCCGGCCGTCTGTTCCGACCCGTCACCGCCGACCAGCCTGCGGCAGCATGCTGCCGGCATCGGTGCGCACTGCTATGCGCTGGGCGTGGATTTCACCCGCACCCGCGCCGGCCAGCACTGGAACTGGCGCGGCTGGCATGCAGCGCATGACGCGCTGCCGTTGCCCGCACTGGCCGGAGAATGGCAGCTGGATAATGCAGCCGGGGTGCTGGCCGTCGTTGACTTGCTCGACGCGCATCTGCCGGTCAGCCGCGACGCGCTCGAACAGGCACTGCGCACCGTCCGGCTGGCTGGCCGCTTCCAGGTGTTTCCCGGTATGCCGCAGGTCATCCTCGACGTGGCGCACAACCCGGACAGTGCCGGCATGCTGTCCAGGCAGCTGCGTGCCAGCCCCGTGGCCGGCCGGACCTGGCTGGTGCTGGGCATGCTCGTGGACAAGGACGTAGCGGCCTTTGCCGCCGCGCTGGACGGCTGTATCGATTGCTGGTGCCTGGCCGGTCTCGCCGTGACGCGCGGCCTCCCGGCCGAGGTGCTGGCGCAGCGCATTGCCATGCCGGGCAAGCACCGGGAAATCCGGCTGTTCGACACTGTCACGGCGGCACTGGCCCAGGCGCTGGAGCTTGCCGCGCCGGCGGACCGCATCGTGGTAAGCGGTTCCTTCATCACCGTGGGAGAGGCGCTGGCCAGCCCGTATTTTCCGCCGGCAGCCCGGTGAGAAATGCCGGCCAGTCAGGTATAGTTTGCGGCCCGCGCACAGCGGAAACACGGTAATCACTTCTTTACGGGGTATCCATGGAACAGCAACTCAAGCAAAGGCTGGTTGGTGCGGTCGTGCTGGTTTCGCTGGCCGTCATTTTCATTCCCGTCATCCTCGAGGGTCCGGGAGACGAATGGACGCCGCGCAACCAGAACATCCCGCAACCGCCGCCACTGGATTTCCGCACGAGCATGGAGCTGCCAATGCCGGAAACCGAAGGCGCCACGGCTGCCGGTCCGGTCGCGGCGTCTCCCGACCAGACGCAGGCTGTCCCGGTTATGGCCGACGATGCTGATACGGGGCCGGGGCCTGTGTTGATACCCGCGGCGCCCGAACCGGCTGCGCCACCTGAGGCGGAGGCGCCGGTTACCCGGAAACCACCGGCAGCCACGGCACCGGCAGATGGCTGGTACGCCCAGGTAGGGAGTTTCAGCCAGCCGGGCAACGCCGCCGGGTTGCGCGAACGCCTGACCAGGGCCGGCTACCCGGCGCACCTGCAGCAAACCGATATTGGCAAGGGCAGCAACTATCGCGTCCTGGTCGGGCCGGAAAAAGAGCGGGGGAACGCGGAGAAACTGCTTGAACAGCTGGCCAGCGAGCTGCAACTCAAGGGAATCGTCATCGAATTGCCCGCGACGTCGGAATGACGCGAACGTGGCGATTTCCGGAACTTATCTGCTAAAATGGCCGCCTGGCCAGATCGGGGCCGTACATGTACTCTGGAGCACGAGGTCGATATGGCAATTGCCTGGATTGATATAGTGATACTGGCGCTGGTGGTACTGTCAGCGATACTCAGTCTGTTTCGCGGCTTCGTCAAGGAAGCGCTGGCACTGGCGACCTGGCTGATCGCCCTGTGGGTGGCCATGTCCTTTTACGAGCCCTTTGCCACCTGGCTGTCACAATGGATCACGCTCGCCTCGGCCCAGAAGATCACCGCCTTTGCCCTGCTGTTCGTCTGTGTGCTGCTGCTTGGTGCCGTGGTCAACTACCTCGCCAGCAAGCTGGTCTCGCGCACCGGACTGACCAGTACGGACAAGATGCTGGGGATTGTATTCGGTATCGCACGCGGCGGTGTCATCGTCGCGATCCTGGTTCTGCTCGCCGGTCTGACACCATTCCCGCAGGATTCCTGGTGGCAGGACTCGCAGTTCCTCAGTTATTTCGAAGAGTTCGCGCTGTGGATGCGCAGCTTCCTGCCTGAAGAGATTGCCAGCAATATCAACTACGCCTGACCGTTCGGTCGCGGGCGTCCTGGAGGTACCAGCATGTGCGGCATCATAGGGATTGTTGCACACAGTCCGGTCAACCAGGCCATCTACGACGGGCTGACCGTGCTGCAGCATCGTGGCCAGGATGCCGCCGGTATCATGACCTGCGAGGGTGGCAGGATGAACCTGCGGAAGGACAACGGCCTGGTGCGTGATGTCTTTCATACCCGTCACATGCGCCGATTGCGCGGCAATATGGGCATCGGTCACGTGCGCTACCCGACAGCCGGTTGCGCGAGTTCGGCGGAGGCGCAGCCGTTTTATGTCAATTCGCCCTACGGCGTCAGCCTGGCCCATAACGGCAATCTCATCAACGCCAACAAGCTGAAGCAGGAACTGTTCCAGGAAGACCTTCGGCAGATCAACACAGACTCCGATTCCGAAGTGCTGCTCAACGTATTTGCACACGAGCTGCAACAGCACGCCAAGCTCAAGATCGACGTCAACGATATCTTCAAGGCGGTGGCCAGTGTGCACCGGCGCTGTCGTGGCGCCTACGCGGCGGTGGCGATGATCACCGGCTACGGCGTGGTCGCGTTTCGCGATCCCTGCGGGATTCGCCCGGTTGTGTACGGCAAGCGCGAGACCCCGGCGGGCACCGATTACATGATGGCGTCCGAGAGCGTCGCGCTGGACGCGCTCGATTTCGAACTCATCGACGACGTGGCCCCGGGCGAGGCGATTGTCGTCACGCTGGACGGCGAGTTGTACCGCAAGCAGTGCGCCGAGCAGGCGGTATTGTCACCATGCATCTTCGAATACGTGTACCTGGCACGGCCGGATTCCATCATCGACCGGATCTCCGTCTACAAGGCGCGGCTGCGCATGGGCGACAAGCTGGCCGACAAGATCCTGCGGGTGTGGCCAGACCACGATATCGACGTGGTTATTCCGATACCCGACACCAGCCGTACCTCGGCGCTGCAACTGGCCTTTAACCTGGGTGTCAAGTACCGCGAGGGTTTTATCAAGAATCGCTATATTGGCCGTACCTTCATCATGCCCGGTCAGCAACAGCGCAAGAAGTCCGTGCGCCAGAAGCTGAATGCCATCGAACTGGAATTCCGGGACAAGAACGTGCTGCTGGTAGATGACTCGATCGTGCGCGGCACCACGTCCTCGCAGATTATCGACATGGCGCGCGATGCCGGCGCCAGCAAGGTCTATTTTGCCTCGGCTGCGCCGCCGGTGCGCTACCAGAATGTCTACGGTATCGATATGCCGAGCAGCGATGAACTGATCGCCGCGGGACGCAGCGAAGAAGAGGTTGGTGCGGCGATCGGCGCCGACCGGCTGGTGTTCCAGGATATGGAAGACCTGATCAATGCGGTCAGCAAGGGCAACACCAGGATCAGGCGCTTTGACGACTCGGTGTTCACCGGCGAATACGTGACCGGCGACGTCAGCGGCGATTACCTCAATGACCTGCAAACCCTGCGCAACGATGCCGCCAAGAAGGGACGCCGCGACAAGGATGACGAGGTGATCGACCTGCACAACACCGCCTGAAACCCGCGACTGGCCAGGTTGACAGCACGTCGGCCGTCAACTACGCTCGTCGTGAACTGCGCCGATTTGATTTCAGCTTGCGGGCGCCTGACAAATGCAGCTAAAGCGACGGCACCTGCTTTCGCGTACTGCAAGCGGGTTTTTTTGTGCCCGCGAATGCCGTTGGTGTTTCATGAGAGGGCAATGAATCATGTCATACGATGAGTACCAGTTCGAGACCCGCGCGGTGCGCAGTGGTCAGCATCGTACCGCCGAGGGAGAACACGCCGAACCGATATTCCCGACTTCCAGTTACGTGTTCGCCAGTGCCGCGGAAGCCGCCGCACGCTTTGCCGGGGATGCACCCGGCAATATCTATTCACGGTTCACCAATCCGACGGTGCGCACGTTCGAGGAGCGGCTGGCGACGCTGGAAGGCGGTGAGCGTTGCGTGGCCACGGCGTCCGGCATGGCCGCGATCCTGGCCACCTGCGCCGGGCTGCTGAAAGCCGGCGATCACATCGTCGCCTCGCGCAGCATCTTCGGCACGACCACGGTGCTGTTCACGACCTACCTGGCGCGCTTCGGCATCAAGACGAGCTTTGTCGCGCTGGCCGACCTGCACGACTGGGAAGCTGCCATCCGGCCGCAGACCCGGCTGCTGTTCCTGGAGACGCCGTCCAATCCGCT
>JBATJF010000181.1:0-5645 GCA_049668345.1 Gammaproteobacteria bacterium | reverse complement strand
GACCACGTACTGGAAATCGGCACCGGCTGGGGCGGCTTTGCCCTGTATGCCGCAAGCCACTACGGTTGCCAGGTCACCACAACCACCATTTCAAAACAACAGTACGACTATGCCAGGAAACGTATCCGGGAAGCCGGCCTGGAAGGCCGTATCAACCTGCGGTTCGACGATTACCGCGAGCTGAGCGGCAGTTACGACAAGCTGGTATCCATCGAAATGATCGAGGCCGTCGGACACCGCTACTTCGACACCTATTTCAGCAAATGCAGCGAACTGCTCAAGCCGGACGGCATGATGCTGCTGCAGTCCATCACGATAGCCGACCAGCGTTACCCGGCTGCAAAAAATTCCATTGACTTCATCCAGCGTTACATATTTCCCGGCGGCTGCCTGCCGTCCAATGCGGCACTGGGTGACGCCATCGCGCGCAACACGGACATGCGCATCTTTCACCTGCACGATATCGGCCCGCACTATGCCACCACCCTGAGCCACTGGCGCAAACGGTTCTTTGCCAACATCGAAAAGGTGTACCAGCTCGGTTACCCCGAGCAATTCATTCGCATGTGGGAATACTACCTGGCCTATTGTGAAGGCGGCTTCCGCCAGCAGGTGATCGGTACCGTGCAGCTGCTGCTCGTCAAGCCGCAATGCCGGCGCAACCCGCTTGCCGGCGCCGGATATTGACCGGCAACCCGTTCACCAAAGGAACACATCATGATCACATCGACCCTTGACCCGATCTCACTCAATGATGTCACTGATACGGAAAACGCACCGTATGTCATCGAAGGCAAAGGCGACGGCGCGCTGAAAATCCATTTCGAATCCGAGGCCAACAGGCAGGAGTACCTGGCAATACCGATGCACAGCTCGGATGGCATGTCCGGACTCAACAGGATCTACGACAACATGGCGGATAATCCCGATACCGGATCCATCAACTAAATCAGGGCGTTGAATTACGACAATCGCGCACAGCAGCAGACCTGTAACAAATCACATCGCGGATACCAATCCAGCTTCACCTGCATACGCACCCATTGCACCGCTGTCACAGTAAAAAAAGCGGCGCCCGGAGGCGCCGCAAGAGGATCGCTGCCTGTTCCGGCCTAATTCTCGAGTTCCGCCTCGTCTGCAATACCGTTCGGACTCAGGTCATCCCTCACCTTCACAGCCAGGCTGCTCGCGTTCACCGCCGAACAGAAGTTCGCTGCATTTGCGATCGGATTGTCGAATTGGTCCTGGTAGGTCGTGAAGCCGTCCTGCAGTGTAAAGCCGATGCCCAGCACCGTCAGCGTGGTCCCGACGCAGCTGTCTGCCGGACCTTGCAGGATGTCGTCACCGGCATTGTCACGACGGATCTCTTCGGCGGTGATAATACCGTTGCCGTTGATCGACCCGCGGATCTCCAGGAAATCCGTAGCAGCGACATCACCCAGAACATAGGGATCGAATATCCCGAGATCGTCGCGCAGGCTGGTCTGGGTGTCGACCACGACATCGACCGTGCCACCGTTGAACTGCATAGTCAGGGAGTTCTGGCCGACACTCTGCACGCGCGCCTGGATCTTGATGTTGCCGCCGCGCGGCTCCGCCTTGATGGCAAGCAGCACGCCATTGACGATCGGCCCTTCCACCTCGACCTCGATACCGTTCGCCAGCACCAGGTTGGCGGGCGAGAAGACGGCACTGGAGGCGTCGACCTGCTGGCCCGAGACCTGGAAATTACCGTCATCCACGTAACCGGTGATGATCCCTTCCAGGCTGACCTTGTCGACGTTGGCACTGAACAGGTCATCCTCCTGCTTGACACGACTGGCCGCGATGCTCGTTCCATTGAGGGTTCCCTTCACCTCGACTTTCATGCCATCGGTCACCACACCACCCGGAACCCCGGACAGGTCGGCACCGGAACTGTCGACCGTAAAGACGCCGAGGCTGAACGTGGCAACGACCACGTTGCCGGCAAGCCCCTTTATCTCGATCTCGCTGATGCCCGGGGTGAACGCGCCCTTGCCTTCGATACGGGTGGCATTCAGCACGCCGCCCTGACCGATAAAGCCGCTGACTTCGACAAAGTCCCCCTGTGCGAGGGTGGCAAAACTTACGCTGTTATCAAACACTGTCGCAGTCCTGTCTGCGACAACCGTGACACCCAATATGGTGAACTGCAGTACCTGGCCATCGCCGGTCGGATCAACCGGTACGGTTGCGATCGGTCCCTGCACCTCATCATCGAACGACACCGTGCTGGCCGTTCCTGTCCTGCCGCCGGGATCGAGCGTTCCGGTCACGGTGACCACCATGCCCAGCTGCAGGTCACTTTCATTTCCTGGATTGTCATCCACGGAGATGCTGGAGCTGCCGGTCTCGAACTCGATGCCGTTGATGAAAATACTGCCAAAACCCGTGATCGTGCCATATGCGGTGATTCCGGACGATGCCGTACCACCACCGCCACCACCACCACAGGCCATAAGCATGCCGGTCACCAGCGCCAGGACCAGCTGTTTCAAGTATTTCAGGTACATATCTTCTCTCCTAACGATCAGAAAACTTGCAAATCCGGCTGCCTGCAAGCGCTATCACTTGCAAATTCCGGCCCGTTCACGGACCCGGCACACGCTGCATGCGAACTATAAACACATTCTCAAACAGTAAGTTACCAGTATCCCGTTCAACCCCGCGACAGCTTCTGGCCTCTGCCGGCCCAGCGCATGCCACATAATTGGGACAATAGTACCAAATTAATCGGAATGCAACTCCCAAACCGTAATTTGTGACCCAGGCCGCAGTCCCGGCGCACACCGAAGCTGCCGCAGGCGCCGCCCCGGCACCCGCAGATAGCTTGTAACTTCATATATTTTCTATTTTTCTTTCAGCGCACCCTGCAACGGGAGAAAATCATGACCACGCACGGATTGCAGCAGCGCACGTGACGAACCGACGGAAGCACGGCCGTACCATGCCGGCGAAAAGTCGGGATCTTCGATTACGTCGCGCACATGAGCAGCAGCAACAGGGATGTCAGCCCGAGGCAGGCCGCAGGCACCCGGGAACATCCCGACGGGAACATCCCGACAGGTAAAGACAGCGACCTCGTAAACAGCGGTCGCCTACGCCGGCTACAAGACCACCGGAAATGGCGGATCCGCCTGTTACCGGGAGGTGGGCAACTGTTGCTTACTGCCCTGTCGCTGCCAGGTGCACCAACCTCCCTGTGCCTTTCCCGAATTCCGCGCCGGTTCGCACCCTGTCGGGCCTGCATCCCCCGCTACACTGAATTCAGGTAGCATGATCCCTATCATTCAGAAATCACGGCAGCAATCTATATTAATGAAAGCGCTGATCTTCAAACCACCAGGCGGCATGTAACCGTCATCAGTAACGGTCAGCGCACAGCACCGAGAGGAACTCGTTGCATGGAAGACATTTTCTCATTCGCCGACGCACTCGGGCCGGCCAAGATCGTGCACGTCTGTGAGCCATCGCTCGGCCTGCAGGCGGTGCTGGTGGTCGACAATGTCGCCAGGGGTCCGGCCATAGGTGGCGTGCGCATGGCCACCGACGTCACCACCGAGGAATGCGTACGGCTGGCACGGGCGATGACCTACAAGAATGCGGCCGCGGGCCTGCCGCACGGGGGCGGGAAGGTCGTGCTGCGCGGCGATCCGAAGATGCCGACGGACAAGAAGGAACAGCTGATCCGCGCCCTGGCACAACTGCTGCGCGGCGAACAGGAATACATCTTCGCCCCCGACATGGGCACCGACGAGGTCTGCATGGCCTGGGTCAGGGACGAGATCGGCCGGGTCGTCGCCCTGCCACGCGAGATCGGCGGCATCCCGCTCGACGAGATCGGCGCCACCGGCTGGGGACTGAGTCATGTTGTCGATGTTGCCCTGCGTGACTGCGACTTCGCACTGGAGGGTGCGCGCGTCGTGGTGCAGGGTTTCGGCGCGGTCGGCAGCCATGTCGCGCGCTTCCTCACGGCAAAGGGTGCGCGGCTGGTCGCCGTGGCGGATTCCCGCGGCGCCGTGCACAACCCTGCAGGGCTGGACCTCAACGCGTTGCTCGAACTGAAGGCGGCAGGTAAAAGTGTGGCCGACTACAGCGACGGCACCCGGCTGGACAGCGATGCCATCATCGACGTCGAGTGCGACATCTGGATCCCGGCCGCGCGGCCCGACGTCGTCAACGCGGAAAACGTCCACCGCCTGAAGACCCGACTGGTCGTCGAGGGTGCCAACATCCCGTTCACGCTGGCCGCGGAGGAATACCTGCACGAACGCGGCGTGCTCTGCATCCCGGACTTCATCGCCAACGCCGGTGGTGTGATCTGTGCCGCGATGGAGTATCACGGCGCTACCCAGACGGCCGCACTGCAGACCATCGAGGAAAAGCTGCGCCGCAACACCGAGCAGGTCCTGGAGAGTGCCAGGCGCAAGCTGGTCCTGCCACGCCAGGCGGCGATCGAGATGGCCGAACAGCGCGTGCGCACGGCCATGGGCTTCCGTCGTTTCTCGCTGTTTTCCACGGCGCCGGACTACACCTGAACCAGGACACAATCACGATGTACCGGATACGATTTCACGGACGGGGCGGTCAGGGCATGAAAACGGCCAGCCGCATCCTGGGCAGCGCCTTCTTCCGGGAAGGCTACGAGGTGCAGGACGCACCCCGCTATGGCGCGGAACGGCGCGGGGCGCCGATCTTTGCCTACGTGCGCGCGGCCCGGGAAGCGATCAACGAACGCGGCATCATCAGCCGGCCCGACCTGGTGATCGTCGCCGATGACACGCTGGTTCCGGTACCGGCCGCCGGGGTACTGGCCGGCATCAGTGCACATACCGTGCTCCTGATCAACACGGCGGAAAGCGCCGAAACCTGGCAGCAGCGGCTCAACATCAGCGCCCCCGTCATCACCCTGCCGGCATCGGCCGACGTCGAGGACCGCGCCGCTCTCCCCTACATCGGCGCGACCTGCGCCGGTGCCGCCGCACGCCTGGTGGGCACGATCAGCCGTGACGCCCTGGCCGACGCCATCCGTACGGAACTGGCCGCGCTCGGCCCGACGATCATAGACCGCAACCTGGAAAACGCGCTCGCAGCCTGGGACCTCATGCAGGAACACGACGGCCTGGTCAGCGAGGGCGGCATGACCTCTGCCCTGGATTACGACAATCCCGACTGGGCCGAGCTGCCGTTCGAGGCCGCGCGCATCTCCGCACCGACGATCTTTGCCGCGGCCAACAGCGTCGAGGTCCGCACCGGCCTGTGGCGCACGCTGCGGCCGGTGATCGACTATGCCCGCTGCAATCGCTGCTGGTGGGTGTGCAGCACCTTTTGCCCGGACAGCGCCATCGCCGTTGATGCAGACGGCAAGCCTGCCATCGACTACGACCACTGCAAGGGCTGCATGATCTGTGTCGCTCAGTGCCCGCCGCATGCCATCGAGGCCGTGCCCGAGCAACAGGCACAGCAGGCCGAAACCGCTGGAGAAACGCCATGACCCGTGCCCTGCTCACCGGCAACGCGGCGGCGGCCTGGGGCGCGCGACTGGCCGGGGTGGACTATGTACCGGCCTTCCCCATCACGCCGCAGACCGAGATCATCGAGACCCTGGCCAGCTGGATCGACAG
>JBATJF010000180.1:0-4413 GCA_049668345.1 Gammaproteobacteria bacterium | reverse complement strand
CCGGGCTCAATCAGACCGTAGGGTCGAATTCATTCGACCAGCAGTATGCCATCCGGGCTCAATCAGACCGTAGGGTCGAATTCATTCGACCAGCGGTATTCCCTTGTCAACCCAGCCTGTCGAGCAGCCGTTCGAGGAACCCGAGCTGGCTCACGGACATCCGCTGGCGGGCCTCGTCAATGGGAAACCAGCGGCCTTCATCGATCTCCGGGTATTCGCCGAGCCGGCCCGAGTGGCGCGGCCATTCCAGGGTGAAGGTATTGCTGCGGATGCGGTCCACGTCCAGGTCGCCCTGCAGCGCCCAGGCATGCACGATCTTGCCGCTCTTCATCCGCAGCTCGCCCAGCGGGATGAAATCCCCGTCGACGGCGGTGCCGGTCTCCTCGCTAAACTCGCGCCGCGCGGCGTCCAGCGGCGCCTCGCCTGCTTCCCCCATCCCCTTGGGGATCGACCACGCCCCGAGGTCCTTGCCTTCCCAGAATGGCCCGCCGGGATGCACCAGCAACACCTGCAGTTCGCCGGCCACGTAGCGGTAGAGGAGAATGCCGTAGCTGTGGACCGTCATGGCTCGTCAGGGTATCGCTTGATCGGGGTCTGCCGCATGCTGGCAATACTATTGTCAAACCGGTTGTCATTCCAACCCGGCAGGGGAATGGTGCACGGAGTGCACCCTGCAGCAGACGTAGGGTGCGTTTTACGCACCGTGAGCGGTGCACGGAGTGCACCCTACAGCAGACGTAGGGTGCGTTTTACGCACCATGTGCGGTGCACGGAGTGCACCCTACAACCGAATCAGAGGAAGGTAACGTAAGACGTAATCCGTGAAAAGAAGAATGGCCACGGAACCACACGGAAGGACACGGAATAACAGATTATTGCAGCAATGCAGGGTACGTTTTCGCACCGGAAATGTTGCACAATATTCATCCTGCAACACGCTATATTTGCGAGACCTGGAACCACGATGGACATACACACCACCCTGCAGCGCATCCATGCGCTCCTGCTCAATCACCCCGGCGAGAGCGCGGCATGGCTGGGCACGGTGATCGAACTCTGTGCAACGGATGAAACCCGCTGCTACCGGGAACTGAACTCGAAACGCATGTGGGGCGGTGCCGGTTCCATCGCCAATGAAGCCCTGGCGGACAACCCGGGACTGGAAGACTGGATCTGGCAGGCGGAAATACGCGAGTTCCGGGAACTGATGATCGAACTGGGCAATCACCTGCAGGCACGTGGCAATGCCTGGCCCGATATTTCCAGCTGGCTGCTGGCGTTCAGCAACTGGAACCAGTCCGGGGTGTAAGCGCTGCAGGGATTGCTTCAGGCCGCGTTGCGTCGCTTCATGGCCTGGTCGAGATCCCAGGTTGCCTGCATGTTCATCCACAGCTTGGCCGAGGTTCCCAGTACCTCAGCGAGGTCCAGGGCGGATTCGGCAGTAATGCCGCGCTTGCCACGGATCAGTTCATTGAGGCGCGCACGTGTCCAGCCCAGTTGCCCGGCAAAAGCGGCCTGGGTGATGCCGGCCGGTTGCAGAAACTCCTCCAGTAAAATCTCGCCAGGATGAAACGGGTTGGCAGGCTGTTTCATTTCATCGTACCTCTTCAATGGTAGTCCGTCACTTCGACATCGAAAGCATTCCCGCCTTGCCAGCGGAAAACAATGCGCCATTGCTCGTTGATGCGTATTGAATGTCTTCCCTTGAAACTTCCCTTGAGCGCCTCGAGCCGGTTACCGGGTGGTTTCTGCAGATCCTTCAAGTCGACTGCATCGTGAAGGTAGAGCAGTTTGCGCCGTGCGGCACGGTGCAGCTCCGGTGGGAACGCACGTCTGGCCCGGGAGCGCCGGTCATAATAAAGATCTTCAGCCAGGCGGTTCCCGAACGATTCGATCATGTGTTATCAAGTTATCGTATAACGATAATTTTATCAAGGCCCGGCAAGTTGTTGATCCGGGTCGCTACAGGGAATACGACAGGGTAACAGTACTGCTTGTGGGTCGATTGGTCTCTCAATTGGTTCATTTTTCCTTTGTAGGCAGTAGCCTTGTATACAGGTCGTCCGCGTGCGAATCAGTCGTCACCAACGCGTGAGGTACAGACGAAAGGGTGAGCCATTATTACAGGTATAGCCCGGGTCGAGAGGCAGGCATGGGCGATGCAGGAGTGGTGCCGTAGCCCGGGTTGAGCGTCAGCGAAACCCGGGTTTACGAATTTCAGTATTCTTCCTGTTCTTCAGGCTCCGGCCGCTCGGCGGCGACATAGGGGATCTGCCGGTAGTGGCTGGCCGGGTGGCCGCAGACGGGGCAGTATTCACCGGGATGCTCGACCAGCGTGGACCCGCAGATCTGGCACACATGATAGTCCACGTATTCCCCTTCGATATGGGCGATCAGGAACTTGAACCAGTTCTTCGCGGCATCCTGCATGCGGCCCAGCAGATCACGGTGCTGCTTCTCCGCCTCCCAGGCCCAGGTCAGGTTGTCGATCGCTTCCTGGTGGTTTTCCGGCTTGATGCTCGCCAGCAGGGCGGGGTACCTGTTATCGATCTCGTCGGCCTCGACCCCGGTGGCATGCATGATATTGGAGCGGGTGCTTTCCACCGGCCTGGGCGGCAGCGCTTCAGCGGGCACCCGGGTGCCGAGTTCGTCGAGGATGCGTTTGAAATTGCGCGCGTGGATGCCCTCGGAGGCGGCCAGGGACTTGAACAGGTAGGCGCTGTTGGGATAACCCTCCGCCAGCGCCTTGTCGGAAAACGCGTTGTAGGAAACGTGTGCCCCGACCTCGTCCCGGTAACGCTCCTGCAAGGCCTGGATGGTCCCGGCATACCCGGCCGCGACGCAAACACTCACACCAGGGATCCACAACAACGTCCCGATCACCAACGCCTTCAGGATATCCCGCCACCGGTCTGCATCTGCCATAAACAGCCTCTCACAACAGGTCATCGCGATCATACAATATCGCCACCTCAAAAGCAGATGCAGGGTGTGTTTTACGCACCATGATCGTTGCATTGTAGGAGCGGACCGCGTCCGCGATCTTGTTACGTTCACAACAGATCGCGCTTGAGATGCGCTCCTGCGGAAATAGCAGCAACGGTTGATGCAGGGTGCGTTTTACGCACCATGAACGGTGCACGGAGTGCACCCTACGGGCTACGCACCATGAACGGTGCATTGCAGGAGAATAATGGCCACGGAAGCACACGGAAAAACATAGGATGTAGGGTGCGTTTTACGCACCGGGGGATGGTGCACGGAGTGCACCCTACAACCGCACACCGGCAATGAGGGGTGCAGGGTGCGTTCCACGCACCATGAACGGTGCACAGGGTGCACCCTGCAACAGACCGCTACAACCCGACCCCCACACCCACACCGAAGATGACGCGGGTGCGGTCGCGGGCACTGTCGCGCGGCCACAGGTAGAGCTGCCCGGCGCTGATCACCGGGTAGGCATAGGCCGTATCGCCGACCCGTCCGGCGCGCGTGCCGGTCACCGTTCCGGTCACGCTGATCAGCCGGCCCTCGGCATAGCTGGCGGGTTCCAGGTAGCCGTCCTGCAGGAGGAGGAAACGCCCCAGTGGTTCATTGTCGCGCAGCGGCCACTCGTTGCTGTCGAGCGGGTAGGCCAGCACCTCGATCTGTGTGCTGTCCTGCAGGTTGGTGGTGGTCAGGATGACGCCGCCCCACAGCACCGTCTGCCCCATGGCCCTTTGCGGCTCGGCAGCGACGCCGCGCGGTGTCAGCGTGCGGTCGACCCCGGCGGTCTGGAAGGTGGGGCCGCTGGCGCAGGCACCCAGCAGCAGGAGCGGGATGACGAACAGGAAGCGACGCATCAGCATAGTGAACTCCAAATCAACGCCAGTAGCGGTAGGGGTAGGCATAGGGATAGCCGCGGTAGTACCACGGGCTGTACCAGCGATCGTACCACCAGGGGTCGTACCAGGGATCATCGTAGTAGTGATAGGCATCGGTTGCCCTGGGCCACAGGTACCAGGCCTGTGCATTGATGACGGGATAGCGATAGGCATGTTCACCCACCTTGCCGGTCTCGAGACCCTGCAGGGTGCCGGTGACGGTGACCCGCCGGTCGGGGGCATACACCTTGGGATCCAGGAACCCGGGCACGATGGCGATGAAGCGCCCGCTGCTGTCATCGGTCAGGCGCGGCTCGCCGTCACTGTGAAGCAGCCGACCCAGCACCGTCAGCCGGGTGGCATCTGTGCTGTTGTCGGTTTTGATGATGGTGCCACCCCAGCGCAGCAGCTGACCCTGGTAGATGTCGACCTGCTCGCTCACCGTCCTCGGTGCCGGGCTGTTGGCCGGCCCTTCACGGATCGGCTGGGGAATCTGCGAGGCGCACGCGCTCAGCAGCAGGGCGAGCAGCGCAGTCAGGGCGGGCAGGGA
>JBATJF010000179.1:0-6415 GCA_049668345.1 Gammaproteobacteria bacterium | reverse complement strand
GGCCTCAGCAGCGGCGGCCGTTATTCCAGCCGTTGCCTGTTCGGTGGCCTGCGCGGCAAGCGTGGCATCTTCGGCATGGGCTGTAGATAACACAAGGATTCCGGACAATGCGATGACAAGTGGCTTCAGTGACATAAACCCTCTCCTTTAAAATTGTTATCTCGTTATTAGAATGCAACGATCCGCCAGGATCGTTTCAAGCTCGGGTATTGCATGCATGATGCCGGACATTCCGGAATGCGCGACCACGCATGCTGCAATACTGCCTGCTACCAGGGTACGAAATTGTTCATGAAATTCATCGGCCGCATACTCTGACCCATATTACCCATTTCATGACGCATGACATCACCGGTCACATTCATGACCTGCATGTTGCGATTGACTTCGGCCATGGAGGCATTCATCCCGCGCATGTTGACCAGCATGGGCTCCAGGTGTTCCAGCGCATCCATCTTCTTCGACATGTATTCCACTGACTCGGACATGTTATGAACCCGTCTCGTCATGGTACGGATGTTTTCGGAAAGATAGATCACGCTCTCTGAAATATGCGTTAGATTCTTGCCCATATCGGGATCCATGCCCTGCGCCAGGGTATGAATGTCCTTGCTAAGGGTATAGATCAGGAAGAAACCATAGGCAGCCAGCACCACGAAGGCCAGCATGGCCGGATAGACAATCAACTCCCACCGACGCGCGCTGGCTTCGAACGCGTTGGCAAAACGATCCATCGCATCGCCTTCGATCACGATGTCGCGGCTCTTGCTGCCATTCTGCTTGTCGATGTTGATTATCTTCTCACTCATACCTTTCACCATTCGAGGCAAATACCCGCCTTTGCCAATCCGGCATGACTGGCCTGCGACACGGCAAGATTATTAATATGCCTTAATTGCGTATCAGTCAATTAACAGTCAGGAACACCAGCCCTGTGGAAACCCGTGCCTGCACACCGGGGATGTTGCCGAATTTCAGCTGCACATCCCTGTAACGGCATGATTTAAATGATCTTTAATTCATCCAGCGAGCGCGCCGGCTGCATTGAACCTCGCGCCATGCGTCAACAATGTCCGCGCTCCAGCGCGGCTGCAGAATTGCGGTTTGCGCCACGGGCCGACCCGCATCACCGACGGATTACCGTCTCGGGTTAAACATCCCCTGACTTTCCCTGCCTGCCAAGTACCTGTACAGGCTGGAGGTATTCGAGTGGCGCCGGATCCTGCGCGCTGCATCGTGTCCGGAATCCGGACATTCAGAAACTGACCGCGACGAATCGAGCCCTAGGTGAGACATCCCGAAACGGCCCGGGTTCAATGGCAAGGATACCCTCTTTCCGGTAAGCGTATGCATTCACTGCATCCGGGCAAGCACCGTCGCCTGCAACAGCTTCGCTGTCGTGCCCCAAGCATTCTACAGAAGCCAGCCAGGCGTCTTGACCTGCATCAACAGGCGGCTGGATCACTGCCGGCAGGCACGTAACCGGTGTGGAGCTGGATATCGGGACCGCGCAGAACATGCATTGCCCTGCATATCATGTGGTTAGCATCCCGCAGGCCTTCAATGCAGGTCATTGACAGATCTTGCACGGCGATGTGGATATATCGACTTGATATGTGTCAAGAACTGCATCCGCAGCGGCGATAAACTGATTTTTGAGCTGCACGCCGTTTTGGCATGTGCAGAGGCAGTCTTGCAACTAGCCTGCATTTCTCACCGGGCGGCTGTTATCCGACATAATGAGCTGAAACCATGAAGCTAATCACTATTCGGCTACGAACAGTGTGTCAGTGGCCGGTGCCTGTCCCGGTGAGTAATGCGGGCTAGTCGTTCAATCCGGGAATTACCGCGGGCCATTGCCAGGGAATCAAGGTTCAACCCATGACCACCACTGTCAGCGTACTTTCGGCAACATTGCTGATGTTACTCCTCGCGACATTTGCAGGCCTGCTGATGGTCGCGATCGTTTTCAATTTCAGGGCAGGCCTGAAGTATCGCCGGGCCCTCGCGGAACAGCTCGACAATTACCGGCTGGCGAAGATGCTGACCGCACTGGGTATCGATATCGATGAATACCTGAGCACGGAGCGGGTAGTCGATATCAATACACAAATGACACGTTGCGGGGCCTGCGAGAACGTGGGCGAATGCGACGAAAAACTTGCCGGTGGCAGAATCAGTGCCGGCAATATCGGATTTTGCAACAACGAACAGTCCCTGCAGAAACTTGCCCGCTCTCCCGATCAGACCGGCACGGCCGGCGACTGAATCCGCTGGCGGTCGAAACAAACCGGTTTCAGGCGACCACGGGCAACCCGATCGCTACGTCCCGACAGTGTTCTGCACTGCGGTTACCACCCGCAGGGAGCGGCCGAAGATTTTCCAGCCACGAGGCCTCCGGATGCGCCAGGCGACTGCCTGGAACGATCATCAGCCGGAACCCCAGCCTGACCTCCTGACCGGGTTCGAACAACTCCGGATATTCGCGGAACAGCACCTCGAAGTGCATCGGGTTGATATACATGACATTTGGTGCAATACCATGATTTCGTTCAAATTCCTGCGCCTTACACAGTATATGACTCAGCATGAATGACTCCGTTTGTCTGCCCTGGATCAGGATGACAATGCCATCTTGCACAGGCATGACAGGGACGTGAAGCTTTGGTTACGCCCTCCGGCGCGGCCGTCGACCGCCATCCCGATGGGCGGGATTACAAACCACCGTTGACAGGCTAGACTGCGACCCAGGCAGAGAATCGAAAGCGAGACCACCATGAAATATGAAATCGAAGTTGAAAACATCAAGTGTGGCGGCTGCGCCAATACCATCAGGGGCAAGCTCGGCGCGCTGGATGGTGTCAGCGACGTGCAGGTTGATATCGAGAACGGGCGCATCACCCTGGAGGCCCCGGCAGACAGTCGTGCCAGACTGGTCGAGACGCTGCTGGCCAGCGGTTACCCGGAAACAGGCTCGGTCGAAGGCATCAAGGCTGCCAGGGCCAGGGCCAAGTCGTTTGTCAGCTGCGCTATCGGCAGGATGGGTTCCTGAGTACGCCGGTTGCGTCATTCCCGCCGCATCGCACCGACCCCGGTGGGGGCGCAATTACAGCTCGAACTCCTGGTGCAGCTCCGGCATTTCCACCCGCGTGTCCCCGAGCAACCGGCTGAACTCCGTCATGCTGTCCTTTTCACCATGCACAAGGAAGGTAATATCGGGCGTGCCGGTGGCGCGATGCCATGCCAGCAGTTCCTGCTGCCCGGCATGCGCTGAAAAACCACCGATGGTATAGACATTGGCGCGTACGGCGTATTCATCGCCGAAGATATCCACGCTCGCCGCGCCATCGATGATGCGCCGCGCCAGTGTGCCGCGCGCCGCAAAACCGACAAATACAATGCTGCTGCGTTCCCGACCCAGGTTGTGCTTGAGGTGATGGCGCACGCGTCCGCCGGTACACATACCGGAACCTGCCATGATCACGGCCCCGCCGGCGATCTGGTTGATTGCCATGGATTCGGCCGTCTCGCGCGTGAAGTGCAGACCGGGAAAATCAAACGGATCGCTGCCGCTGCGGAACAGCTCCCGGGTATGCTCGTCATAGCACTCGGGATGTCGACGAAAGATCTGGGTGGCGGAAATCGCCATGGGTGAGTCGAGGAACACCTGCAGGAACGCCGGCAACCTGCCCTGTTCCTTGCCGGCATGCAGGTAAAACAGGAGTTCCTGTGCACGTTCCAGCGCGAAAGTCGGTATTACAACATTGCCACCGCGCTGCGTGGTGGTATTGATGGCATCGTACAGTTCCTCGATGGATGGCTGCAGCTCCTTGTGCGGGCGATCCCCGTAGGTCGTTTCCATGACGACCACGTCGGCCGGCGGTGGCGTGGCCGGATCGCGCAGGATCGGCCGCCCGTGCAGGCCGAGATCACCCGAGAAAAGCACACGCCGCTCATGACCCTGCTCCGTAACCTCCAGCAGCACGTTGGCCGAGCCGAGGATATGACCGGCATCGATAAAAGTCGTGCTGATGCCGGGTGCAAGCTGCAGTGCCTGCCCGTAATTCGCACTGCGTCCGAAATTCTCCAGCGCATTGAGTGCGTCGAGTATGGTGTACAGCGGCACGACTTCCTTGCCGCGCTTGCCGCGCCGGTGCGCGCGCCGGTTGCGATAGCGCGCCTCTTCCTCCTGCAGCCCGGCCGAGTCCATCATCACCAGTCTGGCCAGTTCGCGGCTGGCAGCCGTGGTGATGATCTCGCCGCGGAAACCGCGATTGACCAGCAGTGGAATTCGCCCGCAATGATCGAGATGGGCATGCGTGAGCAGCAGGAAATCAATGGATGCGGGGTCAAAACCGAAGTCGTTGGCATTGTCCTCGACCATTTCCCTGCTGCCCTGGTAGAAGCCGCAATCCACCAGTATCCGCTTGCCGGCGCATTGCAGCAGGTGGCAGGAGCCGGTCACACCCTGCGCGGCGCCGTGAAACGATATCTTCATCTGCCGTCCTCCTCTCCTGTGTCACATATATTTTTACACACCATTCTATCGGTGCCTTCACCTATCACCCGGATCAGGCGGCCTGCCGGCAGCCTGCGCATTGTCGTCACCATCGTTACTCTCGTCCCGCAAGCTGCGGCGCATGCCGGCAAGCCCGGACTTGTAGGCCTCCGCATCTCCGTAGTCGAAGAAACGCGGATAGCGTTCATGCGCCCCGCGCACCCGGCGGGCATGCCGGATCGGACACCAGTACTGCTCGGCCCGGGCAATGATTTCCCGTGCATAGGCGATCACCCCGTTGCCATAACCGCAATAAACACAGTTCACTTTCTCGATGCTATTCAGGTAGAGGAGCCTGTGGCGGTCTATGACCAGATAGTCGTTGCGCAGTACACGCGGCACGCCATAGGCACGAAAACAGATATGCTGGAACAGGGTAAAGCTGAAATCGGTGATGGCCAGCGGGACCACCATCGAGTAGATAACCGGCGCCGTCAACACGCTGGACAGATCGGCATCCAGCAGGTAGCGCAGCGAGCTGACCCGATAGCGACGATGCAATTCCTGCATTTCGCGCGAAAACCGCACCCGCCCGTCTTCCAGGGTATAACGAAAGCGCTCGCGTGCCGAATCGAAAAACTCCTCGACCTGCTCATGGATCTCACGCATCTCCAGCAGCAGCTGATTCAGATCCTTGTACATGGACAACCCCCTCACACAGGTGTGAAGTTGCTGCTGCACCCGTGCGCTATGGACCCTGCCGGTCACGCGTGGTTCGGTTTACGGAAGGGCAATCCGCGCAATCGCGGACTTCGAATTCCAGCATACCCGATCATGAAGACCGACTGTTGATATTAATCCATAGTGCATCCAGGCAGCAGGCCGGCTGCTGACGGTAATGAGATACTACGGCGGGATGACAGGTGGCTGCGACAGGGGCGGGAACAGCGGCCCGGTCAATCCGGCAACCCGTTGGCGCACAGATACGCCGCGAAGGCAGCCTCTCCCTCGGTAAACAGCCTGAATTCGAGTCCGCAGCGGTAGGTGTAGTCGTGTATATGCACGACGTACACAATCCTGGCCTGCACGGTTACCGGGACAGTCCCTGCCGCTCCGGCAGGAACATCGAAACGAACCTGCACCATGTCCGGCACCGCGCCGGTGGCGCGCCTGCCAGCGGCAAGCAGCAGGTCGGCCAGCGCCTTGTCGCCTTCGATACACGATCCGTTTCGTGAGAGATTGGCAACCTGCCCGGTCGCCTCGCAATGATCCGACAATAACGCAGCGGCAAGGCGGACTTCCAGTCGCCGTGACTCACGCATGTCTACGGCATGGCTGGCACTGCCTGCAGTGTGCTGGGAAACAGTCATGACGCCACCCCCGGTTGCATCCATATCTACTGAATAGAACAGCCACTACTGAAGCTATCGACATGCACGGTTGGCGCTTGAACGGACCGGACAAGCGCATGGAGCCACGCGCATGACACGCGCAGTCTTCGCTCAGCGTGGCGGGAAATTCGCCAGTACCTCGCTGACCAGTTCATGCACTGTCTTCTTGATGCTCTCCGGCGTGGCGCCATCGACCAGGCGCCGGCTGCTCGAACCGCGCCACAGCAGGGTATCGTCCGCAGCCTTCTGGACATCGACTGTCAGCACACTCTCGTCGTAGCTGTCCACATCATAGCCAGGGAAGCCGTAACCGATTCCGACTGCCGAATGGCGACCGAAGGTACCGAATCCGACCGAAATGCCGGTGTCATTGCCCTCCAGCCCGGAACGCGTGGCCATTTGCCAGGTCATGCTGGCATCGGCATTTGCGTCGACGACTTCGAAGCCGTGCGCGAGCAGATGATCGGTGATGGCCTTCTGGATACGTTCCTCGACCAGCGGGCTGTTGATACGGGTGTCACTGGTG
>JBATJF010000178.1:0-3282 GCA_049668345.1 Gammaproteobacteria bacterium | reverse complement strand
CCGGATCACCCAGGATCGCCTTCATCTCCCTGGAGAGTTCCGGCGATACCAGTTGCCCGGTTTCAAGCAGGTAATAGAAGCGCGCCACCTGGATGGCAGTCGCACCGTGCGACAGGTTATGCAGCGGATCACGCTGGTAGGCCACGCCCTTTGCGTATTCCTTGCCGACCCACAGGCCACCGTTGTGGGCCGTGTCGTACAGGCGATATTTCGGCGACCGTAAAACATTGTTGATATACTCGCGTCCGACTTTCTGGATGAGGGTCGTTGCCGCGCTGTTGGATGAATGGCGGATCATGTCCGTCATCAGCTGGCGTGTTTCATCATCGAGCGGCAGCTTGCCTTCATGCACACGTTCGAAGGCTGCCAGCAGGATGGCGATCTTCGGCAGGCTCGCGGCATACACCATATCGTCGCCGTTGACCTGGGCAAGCTGTGGATGCCGGGGATCGGTGACATCGACCAGAGCCACGGCGAGGTCGCCGCTGCGTACAGCGCCGTCAAGTTTCAGGCGTTTGAGCCGGTTTTCGAGCTGTGCTTGTAGAGACGGATTCTTGGCTTCACGCAGGACGGGGAAGGAGCTTTGCGCGGAAGCTGTCTGAACGGTAACGATTATTCCCAGAGAGAGTCCAATTGCCTTTAACAGTCCCGATAGCATACGACCTCCTGAACCCAAAAAATTCCGCCGATCCTAACTGATTAACGTATATAAGTCAAAGCTTTATTGCTGCTCATTCATTTCTCACGCTGCTCGATTACTACTCATGTCATATCTTCGCACTGAACATATCGGCCGTTGTGTGCTCCTGTTCACAAATTTCTTTCTTATTATTACGGCGCTGTATCACCTGAAGCCGGCGAGCCGTTCCCTGTTCATCAGTACGCTGGGCAGTGCGAACCTGCCGTATGTGTGGATCGCGACCGCCGTCGCGCTGGCGCTGATCATCAGCCTCTATCACCGGCTCGTCGCGCGTCATTCACGCATCAATGTCGTGCTCGGCACCTGTGCCATCATCATCGGCTGTCTGCTGTTGTTCTATCCGCAGCTGAACAACAGCGGTTTCCTGCCGGCCTTCGCCTTCTACGTCTTCGTCGATATGTTGAGCGTGATTCTGGTCGAGCAGTTCTGGAGCCTTACCAACACTATCTATACCACCGAGTCCGGCCGGCGCTGGTACGGGCTGATCGCGACCGGCGGACTGCTGGGTGGCGTGGCCGGCGGCAGCCTGTCGAGCGTGCTGATCTCGCAGTTGAAGCTCGACACCACCGATCTGCTGCTGGTTGCAGCCGGCATTATCGCCGTGCTCATGCTGCTGACCCTGCTGATGGGCCGGCTCGGTCTGTACACCGAACATGTCGGTGTGCGTAACCACAACGACAGCAACAGCGGGCAATGGCGTACCATCCTCAGGCACCGTTACCTGTTTCTCATCGCGGTGATCCTGCTGCTGGCGCAGATGGTCGAACCGGTGGTGGAATTCCAGTTCATGAAAGTGGTGGAAGCGACCATCAGCGACCGCGAGGCCCGCACCGCCTACCTGGGCGCTTTCTTCAGCCTGCTGAGCGCTGTCGCCATCGCTATCAACCTGCTGATCACGCCACTGGTGCACCGCTGGCTGGGCGCGCTCGGGGGACTGTTCGTCCAGCCGCTGGCCGTGATGGCCGGGAGCTTCTGGTACATGACCCAGGCAACGCTGCAGGCCGGTGCCTTCCTCAAGATCTCCGACCGTGGCCTGTCGTACTCCATCAATCGTGCCTCGAAGGAGCTGCTGTACGTGCCCATTGATCCGCTGCTCATCTTCCAGGCCAAGGCGTGGATCGACATGTTCGGCTACCGGCTGTTCAAGGTGCTGGGTTCGGTGCTGATCCTGCTGCTGACGCAATGGCTGCCCTGGAGTGTCAGCGCCGACCAGCTGAGCTGGCTGGTGCTGGCCGTGTGCCTGGCGTGGCTGGTGACGCTGCTGCACCTGGGCAATGAATACCGGCAGGTGATCGCCCGTGCCGCGGGTGTGAGTGCATCCGCCTGAATCAGCGCAGGTTGCGCTGCGCATGGCCAGGAGTTTCCCGATACGTGCCGTTCAGATGCAGGTCTGCTGACCGGAGCATTCCGGTGGTGTCGCTCATAAGCGCATGCACTGATGGATATTCGGCTGCTGCGCAATATCTGCAGGATATTCCAGTGAATTAACATGGTAAAGGTGACCCTTGATCCTTGCCGGGTGCTGCCGGCACTGCAGTTTGTCGAGGGACTTCGTGCGTACGCGTGCCATAACGGATTCGCGCCATCCTGCCGCATACCGTACAATCCTAACTCTCACTTGTCCCGGGCAATCCCAGTCATGAGCGATAACGGCTATCTCAAGGACCTGGTCCTGCTGCGTAACGATCCCACCAAGGTGCCTGCCATTCTGGAAGCGGCACAGCGTGGCGAGGTGGATGCGCAGTACGCGCTGGGCCTGGTGTATGCAGAGGGGCGAGGCGTTTCCATATACATGGCGCAGGCCCATTACTGGCTTTCACAGGCGGTTGATCAGGGTGACAAGGATGCGGAACTGCTGCGCAATGTCGTCGGCAGCCAGATGACGGACGAGGAATACGCGGCCGCGAAATGTCTGCGTTCGGGGCCCGGGCTGCACCTGGTCAAGCCGGACGAATAAGGCTGTTGCGGGAAATTTTCGATCGCTTCCGGCCTGAATCGAAGCTGTGAACTGCGGCAGGCCTGCTTGCCGTGCTTCTATTCACCGAGCGTAAACTGCCCCCCTACAAATAAATCGTCACCGATGGTGACGACATCCTTCAGCCAGGCGGCGCTCCGGCTGCAGTCGTCCGTCCAGGGCGGTTCCTTGCACACGTCGACGTCGCCCGTGTCGCTGACCAGGTAATGCAGGCCCGGGATCGGGCGTACATGCATCCCGGTCTCCGGGGCGGTCAGTCCGATCGGCCCGGCGTTGTCGAGGTGCAGCAGTTGCAGCAGCAGGGCCGGCAGCTCATACAGCGCCAGCGTACCGAATTTCCGGGCGCCGCGTTTGCCATCGATGACGACCAGCGGTGCCGCGTTGTAGACGCCGAACATTTCCGCCGTGAACTTGCTGCGGTTGTCCGCCAGTACGCCGGATTCGGCATAGCCGGCAAAGTTCGGGCCGAGGTAGGGCGGATGGTCGCCGAATATGACAATCAGCGCGTCCGGGTCTCGCCCGGTGAGTTCCTTGAGAAATTCCATCAACTCCTTCGCCTTGTAGTACGCCGTGTTGGCGAAGCTGCCGACCTCGGGCACGCCTGATG
>JBATJF010000177.1:0-5651 GCA_049668345.1 Gammaproteobacteria bacterium | reverse complement strand
GCGGAGGCGGCCTGGGCGCCGGCAGACGCACGGCGGCGTACAGGGCCTCGACCTCCTGCCGCTCAAGATCGCGGAACCGGCCGGCACGCAATTCCGCCGGCAGGCTGATGGGGCCGAAACGCACCCGGATCAGGCGGCTGACCTGCACGCCCTGGGACTCCCAAAGCCGGCGCACCTCGCGGTTGCGGCCTTCGCGGACGGTCACGTGGTACCAGTGGTTGGCGCCCTGCCCGCCCGCATCCCGGATGGTGCCGAAGGCGGCCATGCCATCGTCGAGCATCACGCCTTCCATCAGGTTCAGCAGCACCTGCTCGTCCACGTTACCCAGCACGCGCACCGCGTACTCGCGCTCGATCTCCCACGACGGATGCATGAGGCGGTGCGCGAGCTCACCGTCGGTGGTCACCAGCAGCAGGCCGGCGGTGTTGAAGTCGAGGCGGCCGATGGTGATCCAGCGGCCGTTCCTGATCTTCGGCAGGCTGTCGAATACCGTGGGGCGTCCGGCCTCGTCCTTGCGCGTGGTGATTTCGCCGGCCGGTTTGTGATAGATCATCGTGCGCGGCTCCGGCGCGGTCGCCGCCAGCGTGACCGGGCGACCGTCGACCTTGATGCGGTCACGGTCGGTGACGCTGACGCCGAGCTCCGCCGGCTGGTCGTTTACCGTGATCCTGCCGGCACGAATCCAGTCCTCGATCTCGCGACGGGAGCCGAGGCCGGCGCGGGCCAGCACTTTTTGCAGACGTTCAGCCATGGGATTTTACGGGTACCCCGCAACGGGGCGGGATGTCAGTGCAGCGTGGCGCCGCTTTCGCCTTCAGACGCCTCGTTGACCGGCGCCGGTTCCGCCGCTTCCGCATCATTGACGGCATCGGCTTCCGCGCCCTCCCCGGCATCGGCCGACTCGACCAGCAGCCCGGGTATCTCGCTGAGGTCGAGCTGCAGTTCCTTGCCGATGGCATTGAGGTCGCGCAGTTCGGCCAGCGAGGGCAATTCGTCCAGGTTGTTCAGGCTGAAGTAGTTGAGGAACTGCCGGGTGGTACCGTACATCGCCGGACGGCCCGGCACGTCGCGGTGACCGACCACCTGCACCCATTCGCGTTCCTGCAGGGTCTTCATGATATTGGTGCTGACGGTGACGCCGCGCACCTCCTCGATCTCGCCGCGCGTGATCGGCTGCCGGTAGGCGATCAGGGCCAGTGTCTCCAGCAGCGCGCGCGAATAGCGCGCCGGTTTCTCTTCCCACAGCCTCCCGACCCAGGCCTGCATGGTCTCGCGCACCTGGATACGGTAGCCGCCGCCGACCTCGACCAGCGCGATGCCGCGGCCCTCGTAGTCGGCCTGTAGCAGCGCGACCGCCTCGCGGATGGCATCGCGACCGGGTTTTTCGTGCTCCTCGAACATGACCAGCAACTGGTCGATGTTCAGCGGACGTCCGGCGGCCAGCAGCATGGCCTCGATGATCAGTTTCAGTTGTTCGTTTTCCATGATGTTCCGGATCAGGCGGTAGCCGGCTCGTCGGCGGCCGCTTCGGCTGGTGATTCCTCGGGTTGCTCGACACGCGTGGCGGCCTTGACGTAAATCGGTGCAAACGGCTCCGCCTGTGCCAGTTCGATGAGCGATTCCTTGACCAGTTCCAGGACTGCCAGGAACGACACCACCACGCCCATGCGCCCTTCCTCGATGGTGAACAGATCGGTGAAGCTGGTGAAGCGGTGGGCACTGACCATGCTCAGCACATTGGACATCCGCTCGCGCACCGACAGCGCCTCCATCTGCACGTGGTGATGGGTATACAACGAGGCGCGTTGCATGACCTCCCGGAAGGCCGCGATCAGGTCATTCAGATCCACCTCCGGCGGCAACCTGACCACCTTCTGTTCGGGCGCTTCGGCCTCGGCCTGGAACACGTCGCGGCCCAGCCGCGGCAGCGCGTCGATATCCTCCGCCGCCTGCTTGTAGCGTTCGTATTCCTGCAGGCGCCGGATCAGCTCGGCGCGCGGATCGTCCTCGTCCTCCTCCACGCCGGCCGGGCGCGGCAGCAGCATGCGCGACTTGATTTCGGCGAGCATGGCGGACATGACCAGGTACTCGCCGGCCAGCTCGAGCTGCATTTCCTGCATAAGTTCAATATATTCAACATATTGGCGCGTTATTTCAGCGACCGGGATATCGATGATATCGATATTTTCCTTGCGGATCAGGTACAGCAGCAGGTCCAGCGGCCCCTCGAAGGCCTCGAGGAACACCTGCAGCGCATCGGGCGGAATGTAGAGATCGTGCGGCAGGGAGTCGAGACTTCGGCCCTTGACGATTGCGAGGGGGAGTTCTTCCTGGCGCTGGATATCGGGGGAGACTTCTTGTCCTGGATGTTCGCTCATTGACTACCCTGTGTCGGGATTCGAGTGAACGACCGCAGCCGTTCGCGGAATACTACCCCATCCCCGTTTGAATGTCGCGTTTTGCGGCGGTTTTTCCCCACCGCTCAGTAATATTTGAGGCCCATCACCTCGCGCACTTCCGCGAGCGTCTGGCGCGCCACGTCGCGGGCGGCCTCCGAACCGTCGTGGATGATGGACCGCACCCGCCCCGGGTCCTGCTCGAACTCGCGCGCGCGTTCCTGGATCGGCCGGAGTTCGGTCAGGATGCCGTCGATGACCGGCTGCTTGCAGTCCAGGCAGCCGATGCCGGCACTCGTGCAGCCGCTGCGCACCCAGTCCTTCACCTCGTCGTTCGAGTACACCTGGTGCAGCTGCCACACCGGGCAGATGTCCGGGTTGCCCGGATCGGTGCGGCGAACGCGCGCCGGATCGGTGGGCATGGTGCGCAGCTTTTCCCGCACCGTCTCCGGGTTCTCGCGCAGACTGATGGTGTTGTGGTACGACTTCGACATCTTCTGGCCGTCCAGTCCCGGCATCTTCGAGGCCGGCGTGAGCAGCGCGGATGGCTCGGTCAGGATCATGCGCCCGCCACCTTCCAGGTAGCCGAGCAGGCGTTCGCGGTCGGCGATCGCGAGGTTCTGCTGCCCGGCGAGCAGGGCCTGCGCCACCTCCACGGCCGAGTGGTCGCCCTGCTCCTGGTAGCGTTTCAGGAGCTGCCGGTACAGTTTCGCGTTTTTCTTGCCCATCTTCCTGATGGCGGCCTCGGCGGCCTCCTCGTAACCCTCGCCGCGCCCGAAGATGTGGTTGAAACGGCGCGCCACCTCGCGCGTCAGCTCCACGTGCGCCACCTGGTCCTCGCCCACCGGCACCTTGTCGGCGCCGTAGATGAGGATGTCGGCGCTCTGCAGCAGCGGGTAACCGAGAAAACCGTAAGTGGCGAGATCACGCTCGCGCAGCTTCTCCTGCTGGTCCTTGTAGCTCGGCACGCGTTCCAGCCAGCCGAGCGGCGTCACCATCGACAGCAACAGGTGCAGCTCGGCGTGCTCCGGCACCTGCGACTGGATGAACAGCCGCGCCTGCCCGGGATTGACGCCCGCGGCCAGCCAGTCGATCACCATGTCCCAGACATGCTCGGCGATGACGTGCGAGTCCTCGTAGTGCGTGGTGAGCGCGTGCCAGTCGGCCACGAAAAAGAAGCAGTCGAACTGCTGCTGCAGCCGCAGCCAGTTTTTCAGCACGCCGTGATAGTGTCCCAGGTGCAGGCGACCGGTGGGACGCATGCCGGACAAAACCCGCCCGCTGGTATTCAGACTGACCAAGCCGTTCTCCCCTGTTTACGTCAAAGAATTCAGCACCAGCCGGAAATCGCCACCGGGCATGCCCGACACCGGCAGCAGCGCGCTCCAGACCAGGTTGATCAGCGGCCACAGGATCATCCCCAGGACGCCGGTCACCAGCAGACCGATCAGGATGAAGAAGCCGTAGGGCTCGATGCGGCTGTAGTACCAGGCCCAGCGCCCCGGCAACAGTCCGGTCAGCACACGCCCGCCATCCAGCGGCGGCAACGGCAACAGGTTCAGCACCATCAGCACGGTGTTGATGAAGATGCCGGCCACGCCCATGAACACCAGCGCCATGCCCGACTCGCCCAGCAGGTAGCCCGCGCGAATCAGCAGCGCCCAGCCAATGGCCATCACCAGGTTGATCCCGGGCCCTGCGGCAGCGACTATCGCCATGTCACGCTTGGGATGATGCAGGTTGCGCCAGTCCACCGGCACCGGCTTTGCATAGCCGAAAATGAAGCCGGCCTGCAACAGCAGCAGCATGCCCGGTATCAGGATGGTCCCGACCGGATCGACATGCTTGAACGGGTTCAGCGTCAGGCGCCCCAGCATGAGCGCGGTACGGTCGCCCAGCTTGCTGGCCATCCAGCCATGCGCCACCTCGTGGACGGTAATGGCCAGCAGCACCGGCACGACCCAGACGGCTATCTTTTGCACCAGGCTGATATCGAGCATCGGCGGATTATACCAAGGCGAACGGAAATAGCCCGCCATCATGGCCTGCGTCCCTGCCCGCTTCGAAGGGGACAGGACCGGCTGCGGGCAATGCATCAAGCCCGGTGACCGATGGCGATTGCATTACTGCACCAGGGCGTCGACCGGGCCCAGGCCGACACGCACCACCTCGGGCACGCCGCCGACCATGTCGACCACCGTGGTCGGCTCCAGGCTGCAGTTGCCGCCGTCGATGACCAGGTCGAGTTCGCGTTCGAGCCGGTCGCGGATCTCGTGGGCGTCGGTCTCCGGCACCTCGCTTCCCGGCAGGATGAGCGTGGAACTCATCAACGGTTCGCCGAGCTCGGTCAGCAGCGCCTGGCAGATCGGGTGCTCGGGCACGCGGATGCCGATGGTCTTGCGCTTCGGATTCTGCAGCCGGCGCGGCACTTCGCTGGTGGCGCGCAGGATGAAGGTATAGGGACCCGGTGTCAGCGACTTCAGCAGGCGGTATACGCTGTTTTCCACCCGGGCAAACGTCGCAATCTCGGACAGGTCGCGACAGACCAGCGAAAAGTCATGCGAGTCATCCAGTCCGCGAATGCGGCGTATGCGTTCGATGCCACGCTTGTCACCGATGCGACAACCCAGCGCGTAACTGGAATCGGTCGGGTACGCGATCACCCCGTCGTTGCGGATGATGTCCACGGCCTGCCGGATCAGCCGCAGCTGCGGGGTGACCGCGTGTATCTGGAAGAACTGGCTCATAAAAAAACTGTCTCGCGCAAAGACGCCAAGGCACAAAGAATGGAAAAGATTTTAGCAACGAAACGGGGCAATCCTGGCCACTGCCACACAGGCAAGCCGGTGAAAATCAGGTGCAAACCGTTACTTGCAAAGGCCTTATATTACCGCAACGACGGCATGCACAAGCAAGCAGTCAATACCGCATGAACATTCCGGTCACGGATTATAATCAAGCTGCGTCTCTGATGTTTCGACTGGATTCCCGCCTGCCTGGGAATGACATGATTTTGTTTGTGTTCTCTGCGAACTCCGCGTCTCTGCGCGAGAAAGGTTTTCTTGGCGCCTATACGACCTGGCGCGAACCTGTTTATTGCAACCGCCACTGCTCGCTCTGCCATACCGGCTTGCAGCCCTCCGGCAGGTCCGGCAGTTCGCCGAGTCTTATCCAGCAGTTTTCAGGACCGTGATAATCCGAACCGCACGAGGCCAGCAAGCGCTCGTTGCGGCACAGCGCCGCCATCGTGTCGAT
>JBATJF010000176.1:0-2975 GCA_049668345.1 Gammaproteobacteria bacterium | reverse complement strand
TAAACCCGGACATCTCGCATGACTACAGCCAGGCACGCCAGACAAAGGCCTTTGGATAACAGGACGTGACCGTCTGGCTTCAGTTGCTCTTCAGTGCTCAATTCTGAATGCTGAACTTCGTGCCTGGGTCGCTTGTTCCTGTCATGTCATGCACATTCAAACGCCGACTGATCGGTTGAACTGGCACTCGAAGAGAGACATTAAAAACGTTGCCCAAACGCAGAATGGAAATGATGTCAGCGATGGCGCGCGTTCTGCAACGCCACCGCATGCCGCTGGCGTTCCTTGTCGTGCTGCTTGGTGGCGCGGTTTTCCTGCATGGTTACACGGGCCGCGGAACCCATGTGGTGCGCGCCGCGCGCGCGGGCCAGCCGCGCCTGCTTTTCGCGTTCCGCGAACCGTGCGCGCTGCTCCTCGCTGAGTGTGCCGGCGCAGTGCGGGCAGCTCACGCCCGGCCGGTAGTCGTCACTGGCCATGTCGCTGGCCGAGATCGGCATGCGGCAGGCATGGCACTGTTCGAAGCTGCCTTTCTGCAGGCTGTGATCGACCGTGACGCGTTCGTCGAAGACGAAACATTCGCCTTGCCAGAGTGATTCCTGCGCGGGTATTTCCTCCAGGTATTTCAGGATGCCACCCTGCAGGTGATACACCTCGCTGAAGCCCTGCTGCTTCAGGTAGGCGGTGGACTTCTCGCAGCGGATGCCACCGGTGCAGAACATCGCCACCCTGCGGTGACGCGCCGGGTCGAGCTGTTCGTGCACGAAGTCCGGAAATTCGCGGAACGTGGCAGTACCCGGGTTGATGGCGTTGCGGAAGGTGCCGACGCGGACCTCGTAATCGTTGCGGGTATCCACCAGCAGTACGTCCGGGTCGCTGATCAGGGCGTTCCAGTCCGACGGACTGACATAGGTGCCCGCTACCCGGTTCGGATCGATGTCCGCCACGCCCATGGTGACGATTTCCTTTTTCAGTTTCACCCGGCTGCGCTTGAACGGGGGCCGGTCGGTCAGGGATTCCTTGTATTCGAGCCCGGCCATGCGGGCATCGCGCTGCAGCCAGGCGAGCAGGGCGTCGATGGCGGCGCGCGTGCCGGCGACCGTGCCGTTGATGCCTTCCCCGGCCAGTAACAGGGTGCCGCTGACGCCGTGCTTTTCCATCACCGTGACTAAGGGATCGCGCAGGTCGCGGAAATCGTCCAGGCGGACGAACCGGTACAGGGCGCAGACGACGATCGGTGGGGTGATATTGTCCATGGGGCGTGCTCGTGGGCGAAAACGGGGCGTTATTATAGTGTGCGGGTGTACAGGCCCGCCATCCGTAAACCGGCAGGTCGTGCCGCTGCCAGGGCGGTGGGGCCGCAAGGGCCTATAATGGGCAGGTCAACCATCCGGGAGTTTCCAGTGCCATTTTCAAGGGGTCCCATATCCGGTCTGTGCGGTCTGGCCGGTGTCCTGCTGCTGGCCAGCGCCGCCGCGGCGGGCGGCGAAGAGGTCGGCAAGTCCATATTCCTGGTGACGGAAGACAGGCGCGTGACTGCGGTCAACGCCGAGACCGGCCAGTTCTTCGACCTCGACATGAGTGCCAAGGAGGTGGTCGAGCAGCGTGTCGTGGCCAAGGGGGTCGCCATAGTCATCACCAACCAGCGTTTTGCCGGTGTTGGCGTGTGGCCCACAGGCTGGTCGAGCAACCGTCGGATGGCCGGGGAAAAGGTGGTCAGCGTCGAGGCGGAAGACACGTCGGCCGTCATCCTCACGACGAGCCGGGTGCTGTCGTTCAACGGCAGGACCGGGTCATGGGCGGAGAAGCGGCGCTAGCGGGCCGTCAACGCGTACGCCTGTCCGTGAAATGTGCCGAGTGTTTGCAGGAGCGCTTCTCAAGGCCGTTCCTCCACATCCCTGTGCTTCACGGCACTCATGCTTCCATGCATGGCGCGCGATCTTTTCTGACCGAAACAGATCTCGTACGCGGTACGCTCCTGCAACACCCGGATACAGCCTAGTCCAGGTATTCGAACACCTTGACGATCTTTTCCACGCCGCCGACCTGGCGCGCCTGGTCGCTCACGGCATCCGCCTCGTTGCGGTAGAGCAAGCCCATCAGGTAGACGATACCGTCCTCGGTAACTACCTTGACGCGGGTCGGATCGAATTTCTCGAGGCCCTTGATGTTGAACAGCGCGGTCTTGACCTTGGCGGTGATCAGCGTATCGCTGGAGCGGGTCATCATCGAGTTCGGTGCGGCGATGCTCATTTCGTTGTGCACCATGCGCACCTTTTCGATACCGGCCACAATGTCCTGTGCCTGCTGCCTGAGAGTCTCGGTTGGCGCCTGTCCCGAGAGCAGGACCACGCCGTTGAAGCTGGTGACGCTGGCGTGGATCTGGCTGTTCAGCTCCTTGTTTTCCAGGATGGCAAGCCGGGCCTTCAGTTCGATGCTCTGGTCATCGACAAAGGTGCCGACGGTGCGGCGGTCGTGCAGTGCAGAACCACCGGCCGCGGCACCACCCACCACGACGGGGGCGCAGCCATAGAAAGTGGTGAGGGCAAGGCTGATCAGTAGCAGGGTGCTGACGGATTTCATGTGCGGGGTTCTCCTCTCGATGCTGCGGTTGTTGGTTATCACTCGCTATGCGACCCCGCGTCCGGACGGTTGTTCCGCGGCGCGGTGTCTTCATGCGCTGAATGCATTCCTGATCCAGTCCAGGCTGTCGTTGCCGTTGATCGTGACCACGTCGAAACGGCAGGGCAGCCTGGCGCTGTGTGGATGCGTCTGCAGGTAGTGTTGTGCACAGGCGATGAGACGCGACTGCTTGCGCCGGTCCACACTTTCGGCCGCCGAGCCAAAGCGTGTCTGGCGGCGGTATCGTACCTCAACGAAGACCACGCTGTCCCGGTCCTGCATGACCAGGTCGATCTCGCCGTGCCGGCTGTGGTAGTTGCATTGCAACAGCTTCAGTCCGTGTGCCTGCAGGTGTT
>JBATJF010000175.1:0-1759 GCA_049668345.1 Gammaproteobacteria bacterium | reverse complement strand
CGGCCATGAATCAAAAAACCACAGGGCGAGGTGCGCCTGTGGCTCGGTTTCGCAGTCGAATGGGACGCGGGTTAGGACCGTCCGCCAGGAGGCGCACTTGGACAAAAAGTGTAGGATCGAATGCTGGCACTCATAATTTGTACGCCTCCTTTCGTTCAGGATTTGGTCTTGCGACCAGAGAGACAGTGTACCAGGGAGTGGGAAGGGCTGTCAAGAGGTTTGTCGGGAGCACTCAAATGTTGTTAGGCCGCCAGGGGCAAGGCCGCCCGAGCGGTAGCGAGCTGCTCCCACTGTCCGCTCAGCCAGGCGGCCCGGGCTTTAGCGGTTTGGACTGCACCAGTTTCTGTCCAGCGGGCCCCGGCGCGCTTCAAGCGGAGAGTGGCGATTTGTTTGCCAGCGCTTTCCACGGTGCCGCTGCCGATAAAGTAGCCTTGCTGGCGAAAGTGGGCATAAGCCATGCGGTGCTGGTTGTTGGTGAAATAGGTCACGGCGGTGTGCACCGCTGGTCTGGCAGCCGGCTTGGCCCCCAGGAGCCGGCATTCGTGGAGCAGGTCGTCGATTTGTCCTTCCCAGAGCTGGGTGCGGGCTTGCTGCAGCCAGGCGGCATATTCCGGGGTCTCGCAGCCGAAGGCCGCTTCCGCCACGGGCGGCAAATACTCACAGGCGTGGTACCAATCGACAATCTGCACGGCGTGGGGGAAATGGCGGCCAATCAAGTTCCAGATCCAGGCGGCCCCATCACAGACAAACACGAGTTCTTCCATCAGGTCGGCCTGCCGCTGGCAGGCTGTGGCCCAGAACAATTCGTCGAACTGGGCGGCCGGTTGCAGATCGCAGTGATAGGTAATGTCCTGGGCCTGTAACTCCGGCTGCTCGCCCACCCGGCGGGCATGATGGCGGCGTTTTTGGTAGCTGCGCACGGGTGCGACCCGGTACCAGGCGATGTTTTTGAGCTCCCGCCACTCCCCCTGCAAGGGTACCATCACCCCATCCAGTGAGCCGTACAGGCGGCCAGGCTGCGGGCCACACTGGCGCAGACGCGTCTGTAACCAGTCTGTGGCCTGGCTCTGCTGCTTCCAGTGGGCCTCCTGCGCTTGCTGCAAGGCGCCAAACCGCTCGGTCTCTTTGCGCAGGGTGTTGTCACTGACCCGAAACAGCAGATAGCGTTCCACCAGGCGGCTGGCTTCTTCAAAGGCCACTTCCACCCCCGCCAGCGCCAACAACTCGGCCAGCCCGGCCGTCACTTCTCCAGCGGCCAGCCCCAGCTGCTGATCCAGGGGCGCTTGCCCCTGCTGGCAGCTGGAACAGGTGTAGTAGCGCCGCCGGTAGCCCACGCGCCCAAAGACGCTCAAGATCACCGCCGAGCGCCGAAATTGATAGACCAACTGGCCCCCACAACCACAGGGCCGCATCTTTTCGGTGACCTGCTGTTGATCAGTGCGCTCTAACGTTTGCCCCAAGGCTTCCGCACCCACCGCCCGCAGCAGCTCGCGCAGGCCCGTCTCCAGCTCGCGAATACCGCGGGCGGCTACCCCTAGTTGTTCCATTTCGTGAACCATGATCCCGGCCATCTTTTGGACGACTTCTGTGCTAAACTCCATGGTGAGCCTCCTGTTTGGATTTGGGTTGGAACCGTAATCCTAACAGGTTGGCTCATTTTTTGCCCATCTTCCAACAACTTTTTAGTGCACCTTGGCTGTTCAAACCATTGACAAAATCCAGGAAGTATGTATAATGTTTGTACAATATAGTTCAGTGT
>JBATJF010000174.1:0-7254 GCA_049668345.1 Gammaproteobacteria bacterium | reverse complement strand
TCCAAGGGTGTGATGAGCGACCGCCAGGCCCGCGAGGCCGGTCAGGGCGGTGAAGTGCTCTGCATCGTGAGTTAAGCCAGGCGGATTATAGACATGTCAAGAGTTGCAAAAATGCCGGTTGTGCTGCCCAAGGCGGTGGAAATCACCGCAAGCGGCCAGCAGGTGACGGTAAAGGGCCCCAAGGGGACGCTGTCGCATACCATTCACGACCTCGTCGAGATGGTGCGCGAGGAAGGCGAGTTGACGTTCCGCGCGCGGAACGAGTCGCAGGCAGCCAATGCGCTGGCCGGCACTACCCGTGCGGTCCTCAACAACCTGGTCACGGGTGTCAGCGAGGGATTCGAGCGCAAGCTGGAACTGGTCGGTGTCGGATACCGTGCCCAGGCCAAGGGCAAGGTCCTGAACCTCACGCTGGGTTTCTCGCACCCGGTGGATTACGAGCTGCCGGAGGGCGTGACCGCCGAGACCCCGAGCCAGACCGAAATCCTGCTCAAGGGTTGCGACAAGCAGAAGGTCGGCCAGGTCGCCGCGGAAATCCGCGCTTACCGTCCGCCGGAGCCCTACAAGGGCAAGGGTGTTCGCTACTCGGACGAAGTGGTCGTCCGCAAAGAAGCGAAGAAGAAATAGGCACATTCAGGCAGGCACTGGTTATGGACAAGAAACAGACACGTTTGCGCCGCGCACGGCGCACCCGCTCCCACATCAAAAAGCTGGGGGCAAACCGGCTGTGCATTCACCGTACGCCGCGGCACATCTATGCGCAGGTCATCTCGCCGGAAGGCGACCGCGTCATGGTCAGTGCATCCACGCTGGACAAGGACGTGCGCAAGGATATCGTCAAGACCGGCGATACCAGCGCCGCCATTGCGGTCGGCAAGATGATTGCAGAACGCGCGAAGGGCGCCGGTATCACGCATGTTGCGTTCGACCGTTCCGGTTTCAAATATCATGGCCGCGTGAAAGCGCTGGCCGATGCCGCACGTGAAGGCGGCCTCGAATTCTGATCAAGGGCTGAGTTATGGCAAGGGTAGAATCACAGGTACAGGGCGACGGTCTGCTGGAAAAGCTGGTCACCGTCAATCGTGTCGCGAAGGTTGTGAAAGGCGGACGCCAGTTCGGCTTCACCGCGCTGACCGTGGTCGGTGACGGCGAGGGACGGGTCGGTTACGGTTATGGCAAGGCGCGTGAAGTGCCGGCAGCCATCCAGAAGGCCATGGAGTCTGCGCGCAAGAACATGATCAGCGTCGCCCTCAAGGAAGGTACCCTGCAGTACCCGCTGACCGCGCGCCACGGCGCCGCCAAGGTCTACATGCAGCCGGCCTCGGAAGGTACCGGTATTATCGCCGGGGGCGCCATGCGCGCCGTGTTCGAGGTGGTCGGGGTACACAACGTGCTGGCCAAGTGCATTGGATCCAGCAACCCGATGAACGTGCTGCGCGCCACCATACGCGGCCTGGAGCAGATGCGTTCGCCGGAAGAGGTCGCCAGCAAGCGCGGCAAGACGATCAAGGAAATCCTGGAGTAGGAACATGGCTGCAAGCAAGAAGATCAGGGTAACGCAGACCCGCAGCGTCTACGGGCGCCTTCGGAGCCACCGCGACACCGTGCGCGGCCTGGGGCTGCGTCGCATGCATCACACCGTCGAGCTGGATGACACGCCCGAGGTGCGCGGCATGATCAACAAGATCCAGTACATGGTCAGGGTAGAGGACTAGGACATGAGATTGAATACACTGAAGCCGGGTGCCGGCAGCAGGACGAATGCCAGGCGCGTCGGGCGCGGCATCGGCTCCGGGCTGGGCAAGACCTGCGGTCGTGGCCACAAGGGGCAGAAAGAGCGCTCCGGCGGTTTCCACAAGGTCGGTTTCGAAGGCGGCCAGATGCCGTTGCAGCGGCGCCTGCCGAAATTCGGCTTTTCCACTGCCAGGTCGCGCAGTACCGGTGAGATCCGCCTGCATGAGCTGGCCGGTGTGGATGCCGAGGTGATTGACCTGGATGCACTGAAGAAGGCGAACCTGATTGCGCGCAGCATCACGCGTGTCAAGGTGTTCGCCTCGGGCAAGCTCGACAAGGCCGTGACCCTGAAGGGGCTGCAGGTGACGCGCGGCGCACGTGCCGCCATCGAATCCGCCGGGGGCAGGATCGAGGACTAAATGGCTATCGGTCCCTCCATCTCGGGCGCTGCCGCGGGTCTCGGGCAGCTGAAAGAGCTGCGTCAGCGGCTCTTTTTCGTCATTGGCGCCATCATCGTGTTCCGCATCGGATCCTTTATCCCGTTGCCGGGCATCGATCCGCACGTGCTGGCGGCGCTGGTCGAACAGCAGCGCGGCACCATCCTGGAAATGTTCAACATGTTTTCCGGGGGCGCGCTCGAGCGCCTGTCGCTGTTCGCGCTCGGCATCATGCCCTATATCTCGGCATCCATTATCATGAACCTGCTGACCGTGACGGTGCCGTCGCTGCAGCAGCTCAAGAAGGAAGGGGGCGAGGCCGGCCGCCACAAGATCACCCAGTACACCCGCTACGGCACGGTGGGACTGGCCACCATGCAGGCGTTCGGTATTTCCACCGCGCTGCAGGCGCAGCAGGTAGCCGGCAGTGGCCTGGTGCTGAATCCCGGCCCGGCCTTCGTGCTGACCGCGGTGGTGACGCTGGTGACCGGCACCGTATTCCTGATGTGGCTCGGCGAGCAGGTCACCGAACGTGGCGTCGGTAACGGTATCTCGATCATCATCTTCTCCGGTATTGTTGCCGGCCTGCCGTCGGCGATCGGCGGCACGCTGGAGCTGGTGCGCACCGGCGAAATGAATTTCATGACCATCCTGCTGCTGTTTGCGCTGGCGCTGGCGGTGACCGGATTCGTGGTGTTCGTCGAGCGCGGGCAGCGCCGCATTACGGTGAATTACGCCAAGCGCCAGCAGGGTCGCAAGGTATATGCCGCGCAGAGCACCCACCTGCCGTTGAAGATCAACATGGCCGGCGTGATACCGCCGATCTTCGCTTCCAGTATCATCCTGTTCCCGGCAACCATGGGCAGCTGGGTGGGGCAGAACGAGGGCATGGGCTGGCTGCGCGATATTGCCGCGACCCTGGCGCCGGGCCAGCCGCTGTATGTCATCTTCTATGCCCTGGCGATCGTGTTTTTCTGCTTCTTCTATACGGCGCTGGTATTCAACGCCAAGGAGACGGCAGACAACCTGAAGAAGTCCGGCGCGTTCATCCCGGGTATCCGTCCCGGTGACCAGACCGCGCAGTACATCGACCGTGTGATGACCCGGCTGACCACCGCCGGTGCCGTGTACATCACGATGGTGTGCCTGATGCCGGAGTTCCTGATTCTGTACTGGAACGTGCCGTTCTATTTCGGCGGTACGTCGTTGTTGATTATTGTCGTGGTGACCATGGATTTCATGGCGCAGGTTCAGACCCACCTGGTATCGCACCAGTACAGCGGGTTGATGAAGAAGGCGAACCTGAAAGGCCACGGCGGAACCGGCATGCTGCGTTAGTGGCGGTCTCTACAAGGGTGTAATGACATGAAAGTGCGTGCTTCGGTCAAGTGTATCTGTCGCAACTGCAAGATTGTTCGGCGCAAGGGTGTGGTGCGGGTCATCTGCAAGGATGGCCGCCACAAGCAGCGTCAGGGCTGAGCAGTCGCGTATATATATGCAAGACATTGAAATAAATATGTATTTTGAACAGGCGACGCGGGTATCCCCGGTTCTGCCGGTGGATGTTTGTGTTTGATTTATTGGCCATGCGGGGTTATTCTTACCTGCTTTTTGGCGCCATGCTAAAACGTACCGAGTTGGAGAAGATTTAAATGGCTCGTATAGCCGGAATTAATATAGCAGATCACAAGCATACGATGATTGCCCTGACCGGCATCTACGGTATCGGCCGGGTGACCGCGCAGAAGATCTGCGACGCCACGGGCGTCAAGCGGGACATGAAGATCAAGGATCTCAGCGAGCCTGAGCTTGAAAGCATCCGCAACGAGATCGCGCGCTACACCGTGGAAGGCGACCTGCGCCGTACCGTGTCCATGAACATCAAGCGGCTCATGGACCTGGGCTGCTACCGCGGTATACGCCATCGTCGCGGCCTGCCGATGCGCGGTCAGCGGACCCGGACCAACGCACGCACCCGCAAGGGCCCGCGGCGTCCGATCCGCAAGTAACCCATCAACGAATCGACTAGATAAAACTGGAAACCAGGTATGGCAAAGGCACCTGTACGGAAGAAGGTGAAGAAGGATGTCGCAGACGGCATCGCGCATATTCACGCTTCGTTCAACAACACCATCATCATGATCACCGATCGCCAGGGCAACGCGCTGGCGTGGGCGACATCCGGCGGATCGGGTTTCCGCGGCTCGCGCAAGAGCACGCCGTTCGCCGCGCAGGTCGCCGCCGAAAAGGCCGGTGAAAAGGTGAAGGAATACGGCATGAAGAACCTCGAGGTCGAGGTGAAAGGTCCGGGTCCCGGCCGCGAATCTGCCGTGCGCGCGCTGAACAACTGCGGTTTCCAGATCACCAACATAACCGACGTAACGCCGATACCGCACAACGGTTGCCGGCCGCCGAAGAAACGCCGCGTGTAAGGGAAGGATAGAGATATGGCCAAGTACACCGGATCCAAGTGTCGCCAGTGCCGTCGTGAAGGCGGCAAGCTGTTCCTGAAAGGCGAGAAATGCTTCACTGCCAAGTGCGCCGTCGAGAGCCGTCCGTTCCCGCCAGGCCAGCACGGCCAGCGCCGCACGCGCCTGTCAGACTATGCCACCCAGCTGCGCGAAAAACAGAAGGTGCGCCGCGTCTACGGCATACTGGAGCGCCAGTTTCGCAATTACTACAAGAAGGCCGCCAGCACCAAGGGCTCGACGGGTGAAAACCTGTTGCAGCTGCTGGAGGGTCGACTCGACAACGTGGTCTACCGCATGGGTTTCTCTGCCTCGCGCAGCGAATCCCGCCAGCTGGTGCGTCACAACGCCATCAGCGTCAACGGCTCGCGCGTGAATATCCCGTCCTACCAGGTGCAGCCGAACGACGTCATCACGGTAAACGAGAAGAGTCGCAACCAGCTGCGTATCCAGTCCGCCATGGACCTGGCCCAGCAGCGCGGTATCGCCGACTGGATCGATGTGGACGCAAAGAAGATGCAGGGCGTGTACAAGTCACGCCCCGAGCGCAGTGAACTGCCGGCCGATATCAACGAGCATCTGATCGTTGAATTGTATTCCAAGTAACACTTGAGGGACCTGTACATGCTGGGTAATGTCAACGAATTCCTGAAACCCCGTATCGTGGATGTCCAGGCGATCTCCAACAATCACGCCCGGGTTACGCTGGAGCCACTGGAACGCGGCTTCGGCCATACGCTTGGCAACGCATTGCGCCGTATCCTGCTGTCATCCATGCCGGGTACCGCCATCGTCAATGCGGAGATCGAGGGTGTGTTGCACGAGTACTCCACCATCGAGGGTGTGCAGGAAGACGTAATCGATATCCTGCTGAACCTGAAGAAGGTCGCGCTGCGCATGCATAGCCGTGACGAGGCCACCCTGACGCTCAGCAAGAAGGGTCCGGGCCCGGTCACCGCCGGCGACATCAAGCTCGACCACGACATCGAGGTCATCAACCCGGACTTCGTGATCGCCAACCTGACCAAGGCCGGCGAGCTGAGCATGACCCTGAAGGTCGTCAAGGGCCGCGGATACCAGCCGGCAACACGCCGCGACGACGAGGAAGGCGAGGGCCGCCCCATCGGCAGCCTGCAGCTGGACGCCTCGTTCAGCCCGGTCAGCCGCATCTCCTACAACGTCGACCGCGCCCGCGTCGAGCAGCGTACCGATCTGGACAAGCTGATCATCGACATAGAGACCAACGGCACCGTCGATCCGGAAGAGGCGATCCGTCACGCCGCGACTATCCTGCAGGACCAGCTGTCTGCGTTCGTCGATCTGCAGGCCAGCGCCCAGGAATCCTCGACCGTGCCGGAGGCCGATATCGATCCGATCCTGCTGCGCCCGGTCGACGACCTCGAGCTGACCGTGCGTTCTGCCAACTGTCTTAAGGCGGAAAGCATCTATTTCATCGGTGACCTGATCCAGCGGACCGAGGTCGAGCTGCTGAAGACCCCGAACCTGGGCAAGAAGTCACTCACCGAGATCAAGGACGTGCTGGCCACCAAGGGCCTGTCACTGGGCATGCGTCTGGAGAACTGGCCGCCGGCCAGACTCGCCAGCAAGAAAATCGAGGCCGTGACCGGCTGAAGCCACTACAGGATTTGAATCATGCGTCACCGTAAGTCAGGGCGGCAACTCAACCGCAACAGTTCACACCGCAAGGCCATGTTCCAGAATATGGCTGTGTCATTGCTGCGCCACGAGGCGATCAAGACCACACTGCCGAAGGCCAAGGAACTGCGCCGCGTCGCCGAGCCGTTCATCACCATGGCGAAGAGCGATTCCGTGCACAAGCGCCGTATCGCGTTCAACCGGCTGCGCGACCGCGAGGTGGTGAGCAAGCTGTTCAACGAACTGGGCCCGCGCTACAAGAACCGTCCCGGCGGTTACCTGCGCATCCTGAAAATGGGTGTCCGCACGGGTGACAAGGCGCCGATGGCATATATCGAACTGGTCGACCGCCCGCAGGGCGAGACCGCTGCCGAATAGGCGCTGTTGCAACCGCATCGGGAAAGCCGGGCATAGCCCGGCTTTTTTGTGTGCGGTGCGCGGTATCAATAACCAGTTTTGCGCAGCCATGCAAAGTAGCATAGAAAAAACACTAGCCACAGAGTACACGGAGATCACGGAGCATGATCCACAGTTTTTAATGAGACCTTCACGCTATTGTATGGCCCGGTTATAGAGGTGGTTGACGGTTTTGACGTAGTCACGCGTTTCCCGGTACGGCGGGATGCCTCCATAGCGATTCACAACACGTTCTCCGGCATTGTAGGCAGCGAGCGAGAGATCGAGATCACCCTCGTAACGATCCATGAGCCAGCGCAGATATGCCATGCCGCCCCTCAGGTTCTCAATGGGGTCCCATATATCATCGACCTCGAAGCGACTGGCAGTCGCAGGCATCAACTGCATCAGGCCGCGTGCGTTCTTCGGTGAGCGGGCGCGCGGATTGAAGCTGGACTCCACTTCCACGACCGCAAGCAGCAGATTCGCATCAAGTCCGTAGCTGGGGGCCAACACGTTGATCCAGGCCTCGATGGTTGCGCGGTCCGGTTTTCCATGCCTCA
>JBATJF010000173.1:0-2642 GCA_049668345.1 Gammaproteobacteria bacterium | reverse complement strand
CCGGTGCCGGCGTGTAAAACGCACCCTACATTAATTTTTCCGTGTATTTCCGTGTGCTTCCGTGGCCATTACACGTCTCACGTCATACGTCTCACGATTAAACGTACCAACCCCTTTTTCACCAATCGTGCCACTTTACGATATTTCATCCCGCTTCGCGAATGGGCAGGCGGACCCTGAACGTTGAACCTTCGCCGACGCGGCTGATCACTTCGAGATCACCGCCCATCCTGTGAATATAATCGCGTGCCTCGTAGACCCCGATGCCCATGCCCGCCTTGCCCTTGGTACTGTCGAAGGGACGGAACAGGCGCTCCTTGATAAAGGCCTCGTCCATGCCGTTGCCCGTGTCCTGCACCTCGATGATCGCGCGGTCGGCGCGCTTGAACAGGCGCACGATGACCTGGCCGTCATCGGGCGTCGCATCCTGCGCGTTCCTGATCAGGTGGCCGATGATTGCACCGCAGCGGTCACGATTGGTAGTGATATGAATCCCGGAAGCCTGGCAGTCCAGACTCGGGACCGGCCTGTTGGCAGACATGGACTTGACGACTTCCCCGAGCAGTCCGCAGACCTCGACGGAGGTCGACTCCTGGACCTGCATCGTGTCGCTGCGCAGGTGCTCCAGCAGGCGAGTCATCTTCTGCACCGAGTTATCCACCGTGGTGATCGCGTCTTCCATGAACAGCGGGTTGCCCTTGTGCTTCGCGGCATTGGTGACCACCAGCGACAGTTGTGCGATCAGGTTCTTCAGGTCATGCATCACGTAGGTGGTCAGCCGGTTGCAGGCCTCGAACTGCTTGGCCTCGGCCAGGGCCTTCGATGCCTCGAGCTGCGCAAGGTGCACGGCAACCTGGCGACCGGCCGTCTTGACCAGGTCGGAGTCCTCCCAGTTGAAATGCTGCTGCGCGGGAGAGCGTGCCAGTACGATGAATCCCAGCATATCGTCATGCACGATCAGCGGGATGACCAGCCAGGCCCCGGACATATTCTCCAGCCACTCGGGCAGCTCGAGGTTGTTGTAGAGTTCCGGGTCGCGCTCGAATTCGTCGATGTCGATGAGCCATTCCCGCCTGGACATGAAGGTTATAAGCGGATGATCGGCATCGACCGTGTCCCTGACGGCCACCTTCATTTGCCAGTTGGCCACCGGCTCGAAGCGGTTCATCTGGCGCATCCACAACACACCACCCGGGCTGTCGATGATCTCCGCGATCGAATGTATTGCGCGCTCACGCAGCCGGTCGTCCGGCTGGCCCGACGACAGCGTGCGGATGAAACGCAGCCATTCGTCGCGATAATCGTACTTGTAATGGAAGAAATGCTTGTTGATGAGGACCCGCATGCTGGCCCTGACCCGCCCGGAGAAGAACAGCACCATCAGGACCAGGCCGGCCCCCGACAGGAACAGGATCTGCAGGACCGTGCCCCATTCACCACCGAGGTCGCGGATGTAGTAACCACCGGCACCCATCGCCAGCAGGTAGACGCCGGTGGCCAGCAGCGCAGTGGTATGAAACACCACGCGCCGGGAGACGAAGATGTCCAGCGACAGACGCGGATCACGCGCGATGGCAACCGCCAGCACCGGCACGGCCATGGCGTTCACGAAGCCGCGCACCTCCCAGACCCTCACGTCCAGCCCCTGGAACATCAGCGCCGTGGAGTAGAGGTAGAAATCGTAGATGAAAATCACCCCCAGGCCGATGCAGAGGTATTTCACCGCGCGGCGGGACTCCACGTGCGCATTGCGCATGATCTGCTCGACCAGTACCAGTCCGGCAACCGCCATGACCAGCAGGCCGGCATAGAGCAGGTCGAAGCCCAGGAAACTGGTCGCGGTCGGCCCCGCGAACAGCCGGTACAGGACGATGGCGACCAGCAGCACGGTGTAGCTCGCCGTTAACGCGGTCGCCGTGCGAAAGCGCCGCTGCGCCACCCGCGCATCCGTAACGGACGACATCAGCACGTGGCCGAGGAACAGCAGCAGGGAGAAACTGCGCACCGGCTCCACCAGGTAGGAAACGAACGCGGCATCCCGGTAAATCGCCAGTGCAGTGAATCCCAGCCAGACCGTGCTGGCAACGGAGGCGAACTTGAAGGCGTTCTTGTGCGACCTGCCCTGCTGCCCGGTAAGCAGGACAAGCGTCAGGACCAGGAACAATGCCGCCCCGGCCCCGTAACTGATCACACCGATATTAATCACGCAAGGCTACCTGACACGTTATACACCGCCACCACTTATCCCCCCTCTCCCGCCGGGAGAGGACCGGGAAGAGGGATAAAATGCAGGGTGCATTCCATGCACCACCCATGGTGCGTAAAACGCACCCTACATCCGATCATGTATTAATATTTTTCCGTGTATTTCCGTGTGCTTCCGTGGCCATTAATCTTTTCACGTCCCACGTCTCACGTCTCGCGTCTCGCGTCTCACGTCTCACGTCTCACGTCTCACGACGTTGAAGAATATACGCCGTACACCAACGCCGGTGCGCAAAGGCACCCCGCGCCCGCATGGGTTTTATTTTTCCGTGTATTTCCGTGTGCTTCCGTGGCCATTGATTTCTCGTTTCAGGGCGCGCTCCATGCACCTTCCCCGGTCCATAAATCGCACCCCCCACCCGCATTGATTTTATTTT
>JBATJF010000172.1:0-32221 GCA_049668345.1 Gammaproteobacteria bacterium | reverse complement strand
TGCCTGGATCGCGCGCATGAAACGCTCCATCCGCACCCTGGGCTGGCGCTTCAATGCCGACCGCATGGTCAAGGATTATGTTGTCAATTGCTATCTGCCGGCAGCAGGCGGCGTTTCGAGCGACATGGGTCGCGAGTAGACGCCTGCCTGCCGCCGCTCGCATCCCGGCGACCCGCACGCTATGTGCAGGAGGTCATGCAAGATGAAAAAGCGGCTCCTCAAGGCAATACCAGACTGCAGGGTGACCTTCGACTTGCCCGGCAATGCGCGGCATATCACTGGCTGCCATAATGATACCCTGCTCACAACGGCCCGCATGACGTGCAACTGATGCCGTATACTGAGGTTGACAGGCGGCCGCCTGACGCTTGTTGGCCGGCGTTTTTCCAGCCCGCCATACCGCGCCCCTCCATAACCCGGTGGTATACGACTGATGGAAGCACAGACCGAACTGGAAACTATTGTTGACCGCTACGGCGGCGAGCAGACCGCACTGCTGCAGATCCTGCGGGAGGCCGAGGAGATCGAGGGCTGGCTGCCGCCGGCCACCCTGACCTGCCTGGCGCGATTGCTCAAGCTGCCACGCGGCCGTGTCGAAGGCGTGGCCGGTTTCTACAGTTTCCTGCACCTCGAGCCTGCCGGCAGCTACCGGGTGCTGTTCTCCGACAACATCACCGACCGCATGGCCGGCAACCTGGCTTTGCTGGAACACCTGTGCAACAGTCTCTGGCTGGAACGCGGCAAGACATCCGAGGATGGCCTGGTGAGCGTGGATACCACGTCCTGCACCGGCATGTGCGACCAGGGCCCTGCCATGCTGGTGAACGGCTGGGCCATCCCGCAACTCACCACGGCACGTGTCGACGAGATTGCCGAGCTGATACGCTCGCGCACGCCGGTCGAGGACTGGCCGGCCGGGCTGTTCCTGATCGAGGACAACATTCACCGCAGGGACATCCTGCTCGACGCCTCGTTCGAACCGGGTACAGCCATCCGCAGCGCGATCACCCGGGGACCGCTGGCGACGCTGGAGGCGATACAACGTTCCAACCTGCGTGGCCGGGGCGGTGCGGGCTTCGCCACCGGGCTCAAGTGGCAATCCTGCCGGAACGCTGCGGGTGACAGTCACTACGTCGTCTGCAATGCGGACGAGGGTGAGCCGGGGACCTTCAAGGACCGGGTGCTGCTGACGCGCCACGCAGACCTGATGTTCGAGGGCATGACCGTTTGTGCTCGCGTGATCGGTGCACGCCAGGGCTTCCTGTACCTGCGCGGGGAATACCGGCATCTGCTCCCGCCCTTGCAGGAGGTGCTGGCGCGCCGGCGCGCCGACGGCCTGCTGGGCGCTGACATCTGCGGTCAGGCGGGGTTCTGCTTCGATATCGAAATTCACCTCGGTGCCGGCGCCTATATCTGCGGTGAAGAGTCTTCGCTCATCGAATCGCTGGAAGGCAAGCGGGGCATTCCGCGCAACCGTCCGCCCTACCCGGTCACCCACGGCTACCTGCAGCAGCCGACCACGGTGAATAATGTCGAAACCTTCTGCGCGGCGGCACTGATCGCGCTGCACGGCAGCGAATGGTATGGCAGCATCGGTACCGGCAAGTCCACGGGCAGCAAGATCCTGTCGGTATCCGGTGACTGCGCACGCCCCGGCATTTACGAGTATCCGTTCGGCGTGACGGTGCGCCAGGTGCTGGAGGACTGCGGGGCTGAACGCACCCTGGCGGTTCAGGTCAGCGGCCCCTCGGGAACCTGCATCGACGCAACCGAGTTCGAGCGGCACATCGCCTTCGAAGACCTGCCGACCGCCGGCGCCTTCATGGTGTTCGACGAAACGCGCGACATGTTCGAGGTGGCGCGCAATTTCACGCATTTCTTCGCGCACGAGAGTTGCGGCTTCTGCACACCCTGCCGGGTCGGTACCACGCTGCTGTGCAACGTGATGGACAAGCTGCAGGGAGGCAAGGGCTCCCTGTATGATCTCAACCAGATCTTCCGGCTCAGCCGGCTGTTGCAGTCCGCGAGTCACTGCGGGCTCGGCCACACGGCCTGCAATCCGCTTCTTGACACCATCAAGCGCTTTCGCCCGGCCTACGAGCGCCACCTGGAGTCGCTCGAATTCGAGCCCGCCTTCGACCTGGACGGGGCACTGGAACGGGCCCGTGCGATGACCGGCCGGACCGACGCCGGCGCACACCTGGGGGCCGATGAATGAATGCCGAAGCGAATACCGCGACGTTTCTGCTCGACGGGGATGAGGTGTCGTTCGAACCCGGGCAGACGGTGATCCAGGCCGCGCTCGCCGCCGGCCATTACATCCCGCACCTCTGTTATCACCCCGAGTTCAAGCCGCACGGCAGCTGCAAGGTCTGCACGGTGGAGGTGAACGGCCGGACCACGGCGTCCTGCACCCTGCGGGCACAGGCCGGCATGGAAGTGGCGAGCCAGACCGAGCGACTCAAAAAGGAACACCAGACAGTGGTACAGATGCTGTTTATCGAGGGTAACCACTTCTGCCCGTCCTGCGAGGCGAGCGGCAACTGCCTGTTGCAGGCGGTGGCCTACGATCTGGACATCATGTCGACCGAGTTCGACTACCTGTTTCCGAACCGGCCGGTCGATGCCTCGCATCCCGATATCCTGCTCGAATTCAACCGCTGCATCCTGTGCGAACTCTGCGTGCGCGCCTCGAGAGAGGTCGACCACAAGTGCGTGTTCGCCCTGTCGGGCCGCGGTATTACCAAGCATCTGATTGTCAATGCCGAATCCGGGCGGCTGGCCGACACCGATATCGCCGTCACCGACAAGGCCATGGAGGTATGCCCCGTGGGGGTGATCCTGCACAAGCGCGTCGGGTTCAGGGTTCCCATCGGCGAACGGCGCTTCGACCGGCAGCCGGTCAGCGCCCAGGCCCTCGTTGATGCACCGCGCCAGCCGACGACCCGGCGCAAGGATTCGACATGAGCGAACCCGCCCAGCCCAGACTGCGTGTCGCGACCACTTCACTGGCCGGCTGTTTCGGCTGCCACATGTCGTTTCTCGACATCGACGAGCGGCTGTTCGAGCTGCTCGATCGTATCGAGTTCGACCGCTCGCCGTTCACCGACATCAAGCACTGCGGCCCCTGCGATGTCGGCCTCATCGAGGGCGGCATCTGCAACGCGGACAACGTTCACGTGCTGCGCGAGTTTCGCAAGCAATGCAAGATCCTGGTCGCGGTGGGCGCCTGCGCGGTAAACGGCGGCCTGCCGGCGCAGCGCAATCACCTCGACCTCGGCGACTGTCTGCAGGAGGTCTATGTCACCGAGGTCAGCCTGGCGAAGGGCTGCATCCCGAACGACCCCGAGCTGCCGCTGCCGCTGGACAAGGTACACGCCCTGCACGAGGTGGTGAAAATCGACTATTTCCTGCCCGGTTGCCCGCCGACCGCGGACGCGATCTGGAAATTCCTCACCGACCTGCTGGCCGGGCACACACCGCATCTCGGCCATGGCCTGATCCATTACGACTGAGTACACACGGAGTCCTGCCCAATGAGTTTTGAACTTGAAACCGCCGCCAATCCCGCCAGACTGAAGCGCGTGGTCATCGAGCCGCTCTCCCGCGTGGAGGGGCATGGCAAGGTGACCATCCTGCTCGATGGCGATGATCACGTGCAGCAGGTCCGGCTGCATATCGTCGAGTTCCGCGGATTCGAGAAGTTCATCCAGGGCCGGCCGTACTGGGAAATCCCGGTCATGGTGCAGCGGCTGTGCGGTATCTGCCCGGTCAGCCATCACCTGGCGGCGGCCAAGGCGCTGGACCAGGTGGTCGGTGTCGACCACCTGACCCCGACCGCCGACAAGATCCGGCGGCTCATGCATTACGGGCAGATACTGCAGTCACATGCGCTGCACTTCTTTCACCTGTCCTCGCCAGACCTGCTGTTCGGGTTCGATTCGGACGTCGCGCGGCGCAACATCGTCGGTGTTGCTGCCGAGTATCCGGATATCGCCAGGCAAGGTGTGCTGCTGCGCCGCTTCGGCCAGGAGGTGATCCGCGTCACTGCCGGCAAGCGCATACACGGCACCGGGGCGATTCCCGGTGGCGTCAACAAGGCCGTGACACGGGAAGAACGCGCCGCGCTGCTCAAGGATATCTACCAGATCATAGGCTGGTGCCGCGCCGCCGTGCAGCTGGCGAAGCGCCTGCACCTGGCCAATGCGGGCCTCTACAACAGCTTCGGTGCCTTTCGTTCCAACCTGATGAGCCTGGTCGCACCGGACGGGGACATGGACCTCTATCATGGCGTGCTGCGGGCGCGCGACAGCAACGGCAGGATCATTTTCGATACGGTCGACTACGACCACTACTGGGAGCACATCACGGAAGAGGTCAGGCCCTGGTCCTACATGAAGTTCCCCTACATACGTTCACTGGGTGCAGAAGCCGGCTGGTACAAGGTAGGGCCGCTGGCGCGGGTGCAGAACTGCGATCATATACCGACGCCGTTTGCGGAAGCGGAACGTCGCGAGTTCGTCGATTTCGGCGGCGGCCAGCCGGTGCACGCCACACTGGCCTATCACTGGACGCGGATGATCGAACTGCTGTTCGCCGCAGAGTCAATCAAGGACCTGCTGCACGACGAGGATATCTCCGGAGATGACCTGGTGGCCACAGGCGAACGCCGTGAACGCGGGGTGGGTGTCATCGAGGCACCGCGCGGCACCCTGATTCACCACTACCGGGTGAACGAGGACGACCAGGCAGTACGTGCCAATCTGATCGTCTCGACGACGCATAACAACCAGGCGATGAACGAGGCGATCCGTCAGGTGGCGAAACGCTACCTCGACGGTCGCCGGCTGACCGAGGGCCTTTTGAACCACATCGAGGTGGCGATTCGTGCCTTCGATCCCTGCCTGTCCTGCGCCACCCACGCGCTGGGCAGGATGCCGTTCAACGTGGAGCTGATCGACGCCGAGGGCCAGTGCATCGACACCCTGGTCAAGAGCTCGATCGAGCGGTGTCCCTGAGCCCCGGACCGACGGACGGCGTGGCGCCGGTCCTCGTCATCGGCATCGGCAATCCGAGCCGCGGCGACGACGCCATCGGACCACTCGCTATCGAGCACCTGGAGGGACACGGTTTGCCCGATGCCGAGCTGCTGACCGATTTCCAGCTGCAGGTCGAGCATGCGCTCGACCTGGTCGGTCGCCGCGAGGTGGTATTCATCGACGCTGCCGCCAGCGGACCCGAACCCTTCGAATTCGCGCCAGTGAGCCCGGCGGCGCATGCCGGCGCGATCTCTCACGCCCTGACGCCGGCGGCCGTGCTGGAGGCATTTGTTCGGGTCACCGATGCTCCCTTGCCTGCCGCGTTCGTACTCGCCGTACGCGGTTACGACTTCGAGCTTGGTGCATCACTGAGTGACGCCGCTGCCGCGAACCTCGCGTCGGCACTGCAGATGCTGATTGCACGTTTCGCCTCGACCCCGCACCCACGTGTGCCGAACGGCGCTGATCAAGGCCACGCATGACGCGCAGGCAAGCCGCCCTGCCACCCCGCCACACCTTCTCCCGCATCAGACGCCGGTATCCGGCGCGCCCGCCATCTCCATTCCGGACACATGATCCGCACGCCATTGTCCCGGCCGGCTCCAGCCGAGGGACGGACCACCCCTGATGTACTGCACTTCATGCCCTGCCGGACCCTCGGACCGTGCGGGCAGGGTGCAGACGGATAGCCCGGTTTCTGCACTATAACGAGGCGTACGCACGGCAATGCAGCGGATTCTGGTGCAGCAGCTCCTGACCGATGCCAGACAAGTCACTGTTTTGAATACCTTTTTTCAACGGCAGCACATGGCACAGATGTTGCTGAGAACAGGGCAGGTCCCGGAAGCCCACGCCTGCCCGGGAGGGATACCTGCCGCAAAACGCACGATGGTCCAGTGCCTGATGGCGTATGCAAGCTGGCCACTGCCCGGCATAACCCGGGTAAACCATGCTGCAGGCGGCGGTTTTCCACGCAGCGGGCGGGTGTGGCACGGCACCAAGGCATGCGTCAATAAACCGGAGTGTATGAAGATGAATGGCAACGCAGCGAAAATCATACCGCACAGCCATGCGAAGCCCGGCAACGGGTTGCTGGGCGAGAGCCTGCGACATGCGCGGCTGCACATGGATCTGCCGATCCCGAAACTCGTCGAGATGGCGCTGCAGCGCGGCGAGGGTGTGCTGGCCGACAACGGCGCCCTCTGTGTTCGCACTGGCACGCGCACCGGCCGTTCGCCCCCGGACCGGTACATCGTGGATGATCCGCTCGTGGACGCCGAGATCGACTGGGGCAAGGTCAACCATCCCTTCGACCCCGCGGCCTTCGACGCGCTCTGGGCGCGCGCCTGCGACTGGCTGCGCGGCCGCGACCTGTTCACGGCACGATTGCAGGCCGGAAGCCACGCACGCCATGCCCTGCCCCTGTTCGTCGTGACGGAATTCGCCTGGCATAACCTGTTTGCACACCAGTTGTTCGTGCGTCCGGACCCCGCCACCCCCGAGGCGGCCGGACCCGAGTGGACCATCCTCAACCTGCCGTCATTCATTACCGACCCCGCCCGTGACGGCACGCACAGCGACGGTGCGGTGATCCTGGATTTCTCCCATCGCCGCATCCTGCTGCTGGGCATGCGCTACGCCGGCGAGATGAAGAAGGCCGTGTTTTCCGCCCTGAATTACCTCGCTCCGGAACACGACGTGCTGCCCATGCACTGTGCCGCCAACGTCGGCGAAGGCGGCGATGTGGCGCTGTTTTTCGGCTTGTCCGGCACGGGCAAGACCACGCTGTCGGCCGACCCCGTGCGCTTCCTCATCGGCGACGACGAGCACGGCTGGGACGAGGAGGGTATTTTCAACTTCGAGGGCGGCTGCTATGCAAAGTGCATCGACCTGAACCCCGAGCGGGAACCGGTGATCTGGAATGCGATCCGCTTCGGGGCGGCGATGGAAAACGTGGTGCTGGCCGGTGACAGTCACGCACCCGTCTTCGATGACGGCAGTATTACCGAGAATACCCGGGTCGCCTATCCTCGCGAGTTCGTCGACAGGCGGATGCCGGGCAACCAGGGCGGGCAGCCGCATGCAGTGATCTTTCTCACCTGCGACCTGTACGGTGTCCTGCCACCGGTTGCCATGCTGACACGCGAACAGGCGGCCTATCATTTTTTGAGCGGCTATACCGCCCTGGTGGGCAGCACCGAGGTAGGGCAAATGGAAGGGATAACACCGACCTTCAGCGCATGTTTCGGCGCGCCCTTCTTTCCGCGCCGCGCCAGCGTCTATGCCGAACTGCTCATGGACAAGATTGCGCGATACAGTGTCCCCGTCTATCTCGTCAACACCGGCTGGACCGGCGGCCCCTATGGCGAGGGCCGGCGCTTCAGCATCGCCACGACCCGCGCCATCGTGCACGCCGTGCTGCGCGGCGACCTGGAAGAGGCCAGGACACGGATACTGCCGGGATTCAACCTGCGTATACCGCTGCAGGTCCATGGTATCGACGAACGGATACTGAACCCGCGCGACACCTGGAATGACAAGGCCGCCTATGACCGTAATACCCGCGACCTCATCGGGCGCTTCCGCGACAACATCGCGCGTTTCGACGTCTCGCCGGAAATCGCCGCGGCGGGTCCGCAGGCCTGATGGAGGGCATTGATGGTCTATGCTTTTAACAGGGGGTACCTTCCGGCCGGTTCGGCTAACACGACCCGGCCGGAAGGGGATGAACGGCTTTTATGTCAATACAGAAAAGAAGGGATCCGGCCATGCCCCCGTGACTGCAGGGTTGCAGTGACAGACCGCCCGGCGACGGCAGCCGGGTAACGAGAGCTGGCGCAGCTGCCCGTCCTGACCATTGCAAAGGCATACCCATGAAGGACCCCTTTCACTTCCTGAAGGTACCGCGCACAGACCCACCCGTCATCACACCGGAATCGCGGGTGCTGCGTTTTGCAGAAATCAATATGCCTTTCAAGGCGGAAGCCGCGGCGCTGCAGGCCGACCGCTGCCTGGCCTGCGGCAACCCCTATTGTGAATGGAAATGCCCCGTCCATAACTATATTCCCGACTGGCTGAAACTGGCTGCACAGGGCAGGATCCGGGAAGCCGCCGAGCTCGCCCACCGCACCAATTCACTGCCCGAAATCTGCGGACGGATCTGCCCGCAGGACCGTCTGTGCGAAGGCGCCTGCACCCTGAATGACGGCTTTGGCGCAGTGACCATCGGTGCCGTCGAACGCTACATTACCGACACCGCCCTCGCCGCGGGCTGGCGACCGGATCTGTCCGGTATCGAGGCAACCGGCTGGCGCGTGGCCATCGTCGGCGCCGGGCCCGCGGGCCTGAGCTGTGCCGATGTCCTGGTCCGCAACGGCGCGACGGCGACCGTCTACGACCAGCACCCCGAGATCGGTGGACTGCTGACCTTCGGCATCCCGGAATTCAAGCTGGAAGCTGCCGTGATACGCAGGCGACGCGCCATCCTCGAGGAGATGGGCGTTCAGTTCATACTGAACACCCGGATTGGTCCCGACCTGCCCTTTACCGAACTCCTCGATCAATACGATGCCGTGTTCCTGGGCATGGGTACCTACCGCGGCATAAGCGGTGATTTTCCCGGCGAACAACTCGCTGGCGTGGAACTCGCCCTGCCCTATCTGCTGAGCAGCGCCCGCCGCATACTGGACCTGCCCCAGGACGAGCGCGGTTACCTCGACATGGCGGGGCAACACGTGGTGGTGCTGGGCGGCGGTGACACCGCCATGGATTGCAACCGGACCGCCATACGCCAGGGCGCAAAATCCGTCACCTGCGTCTATCGCCGCGACGAGGCCAACATGCCCGGCAGTCGCCGCGAATTGCATCACGCACGGGAGGAAGGCGTGGAATTTCTCTGGAATCGCCAGCCGGTCGCCATTACGGGCGAGCGCCGGGTTTCAGGCATACGCCTCATGGAAACCGGGCTGGGCGAACCGGACGAACGCGGACGCCGCCGCCCGCAGGTCATCCCCGGCTCCGAACAGATCCTGGCCGCCGACCGGGTGATCATTGCCTTCGGCTTTCTGCCCGACCCGGCCGACTGGTTCGATGCTGCACACATCGATACCCGCCCGAACGGCCTGGTGACAGCCAGCGACGAACACAGTGAGTTCGCGTTCCAGACCGCCAATCCCAGGGTGTTTGCAGGTGGCGACATGGTGCGCGGCTCCAGCCTCGTGGTGCACGCCGTGCACGAGGGCCGCAGCGCAGCGCAAGGCATCCTCGACTATCTCGCCAGCCAGTCAACGACACTGCGCGCTGCCGCGCTGTAGCGTGCTCCTGTGCCTGCCTGTTTGGCTCTTCCCCAAATCGAGTGTGTGGATCACCGTTGCAGGGCCGGATTCATTCGGCCAACAGCCTGCTGCCATGGGAGACAGGGAGGTCGCCCTGTCCTGTGACGCATTGCGCAGGGGGGCGTCATTCCCTGCACCATCGCGCTGGAAAACACCGCTGGTCGAATGAATTCGACCCTACAGGTCTGATTGAGCAGGGCCGGATTCATTCCGCCAACAACCTTGCCACCAGGAGCCATACGTCTCGTCTGAATTGATGTATTACCCACTCAATCAGGGGAAAATCCGCCTGTTTTAACCGGCTGGCTGACACACCCACATCTGCAGAGCCCGCTTATCCCGATGAAGGATATGCCACAGGCCAATACAGGCTGTTCCTGCGGCACAGGAATTTTTCAAACGGCAACGGTTGATCACGGTCAAGGCGGGTCCTGTAACGTCAATGATAAATTCGAAAACTGGATTTTGATTTATTCTACCCGTGCACGCCCGTAACACGTTCCAGGAGAGAGGATTGAAAATGACCGATATCCAGAAATTGCTGGGGGACGAGAGTGAGTACCTGCTGGGGCATGTCTGCAAGGGCATTCCGCAAGAGATGCTGCATGTGCCGGGCCCGGATTTTGTCGACCGCGTGACGTCGCAGAGCGACCGGGGCCCGCAGGTACTGCGCAACCTGCAGGCCTTGCATGACCATGGCCGTCTCGGTGGCAGCGGGTACATGTCTATCCTGCCGGTGGACCAGGGCGTCGAACATTCCGCAGGGGCCTCCTTCGCGCCGAACCCGCTCTATTTCGATCCGGAGAACATCGTCAAACTGGCCATCGAGGGGGGCTGCAATGCGGTCGCATCGACACTCGGCGTGCTCGGATCGGTGAGTCGGAAATATGCCCACAAAATCCCCTTCCTCGTCAAGCTCAACCACAACGAGTTGCTCACCTATCCCAATCACTTTGACCAGACCCTGTTCGCCAGCGTCGACCAGGCATTCGAACTGGGCGCGGTCGCCGTGGGTGCCACGGTCTTTTACGGTTCCATGGAATCGCGCCGGCAGATTCTCGAAGTGAGCGAGGCATTCGCCCATGCCCACGAGCTTGGCATGGTGACATTCCTGTGGGCCTATCTGCGCAATTCGGAATTCAAGAAGGAAGGCGTTGACTATCACACGGCGGCCGATCTGACCGGGCAGGCCAACCACCTGGCGGTGACAATCGAAGCCGATATCGTCAAGCAGAAACAGGCGGAAACAAACGGTGGCTACAATGCCATCAAGTTCGGGAAAACCCACCCCCGGGTGTACGAGGAGCTGACCAGTGACCACCCGGTGGATCTCGTGCGCTACCAGGTAGCCAACTGTTACATGGGACGCGTCGGCATGATCAATTCGGGAGGACCCTCGGGCAAGGACGACCTGCATCAGGCCGTCCGGACGGCGGTCATCAACAAACGTGCCGGCGGAACGGGGCTGATATCCGGACGCAAGGCATTTCAGCGTCCGATGGATGAAGGCATCAAGCTGCTCAACGCGATCCAGGACGTGTACCTGTCACCCGACATAAGCATCGCCTGATGGTCCCGGGGTCACAGGGGTCGGACCTCGCCAGGTAATTGAATTTGTTAAAACAAGCCGTCAATAACGGCCTGAATACAGCCTTGGCGTTGCTATTTCAGGGTCAAAAGCAGGCACTTAAGAAATCGAAATGTGACGCTTTCATCGCACGGAAAATACCGACGCATTACGAACACATCGGGATGTCTTAGAGGTACCTTATTGGGGTCGAAACAGGTGTTTTAAGCCCGAATACCTTCGTTATCATTATCAAGTACCACGTGATCTCAGCGAGTTAGAGAGGTCCGACCCTGAAGAATGCTAAGATGCCGGCTGGCCAACAGTCCCGGAGGGGTAGCCCAATGAACAATCGAGCCATGCCGCTCGCCGCGTTACTGGCAATCGCCGCGAGCCTGGCGGCCTGCGATGACGACAAGGCAGGGCAGCTGCAGTTACAAAAGGCAGAGCCGTCGCAGTCACAGCCGGTGAGCTATGCGGATGATGTGGCCCCCATCCTGCAAAAGCATTGTGCTGAATGTCATGCAGCCGGAAAGCCGGCTGCCGAAACAACCGGCCTTCAGGTGGACTCCTACGCATCGCTGATGAAAGACACCCGGTTCGGACCGGTCATCCATCCGGGTTCGGCCATGACCAGTTCGCTGTATAACCTGATTTCCTCCAAAGACAACCTGACAATCTCCATGCCGCATGGCAAGGCACCCCTCAGTGCCGAAGAGATCGAGACCATCCGGGTCTGGATCGATAATGGTGCCGTTGAAAACTGATCCGGGACTGCTGCCCGAACGGGCATTCTTGCCGTGTTCTTCCGTGGATTCCGTGGCCGTTCTTTTTCGTAGGGTGCACTTCGTGCACCGTTCACGGTGCGTAAAACGCACCCTGCAACTGCATTTATATTTCCGTGTTCTTCCGTGGATTCCGTGGCCACTCTTTTTCGTAGGGTGCACTTCGTGCACCGTTCGCGGTGTGTAAAACGCACCCTGCAACTGCATTTATATCCGTGTTCTTCCGTGGATTCCGTGGATTCCGTGGCCATTAGCATCGCGCGATGTACAGGGAGAAGGCAAGAAATGCGGCTAGGCCACCTGCACCATGGCATCCGCCAGGGCATCCATTTTCGCGGTCCTTGGCTTCACCAGCCAGAAATGCCTGGCATGCTCCGGGAACTCGTCCAGCAAGGTCTGCCCCCATCGGCTGCCGGTATCCGCAACATAATCGCCGAGCATCCGGTACAGCAGGTTACGGTGGTTCTCGGTCTGCTCGGTGTCGATGTGGTGGATGTCCACCAGTTCATGGTTATAGTGATCGACGAATCCATTGTTGCGATCGTACACGAACGCGAAGCCGCCAGTCATCCCCGCGCCGAAGTTGAAACCGGTATCACCAAGCACCGCAACGATTCCGCCGGTCATGTATTCGCAGCAGTGATCGCCGGCACCCTCGACCACGGCAACCGCTCCTGAATTGCGCACGGCGAAACGCTCTCCCGCCTGGCCCGCTGCATACAGGCGCCCGCCGGTGGCGCCGTACAGGCAGGTATTCCCCAGGATGACATGCTCCTGGCTTGGATAATCGCTGGCGTACGCTGGATAGACGACGATCTTGCCGCCGGCCATGCCCTTGCCGACATAATCGTTGGCATCCCCTTCCAGGTACAGGTGCAGACCGCCGGCATTCCACACCCCGAGGCTCTGGCCGGCGGTCCCCTGCAGGCGCACCACCAGTGGATGATGCTCGAGGCCGTTATTGCCATGGCGACGCGCGATTTCACCGGACACGCGCGCACCGATGGAGCGGTTGTCGTTGCGAATACGGTAACTGAATTCACCGCCCTCACCCGCTTCGATCAGCGGCAGCATGTCGCTGAGCATCTGTTCGGCCATCGCCCCCTTGTCGAATGAATCGTTGCGCGCCTGCAGGCAATAGCGCGGCTTGTCCGCGGCGACGTCGGCGTCATACAGCAGCGGCTGCAGGTCGAGCCGGCGCTGCTTGCCGGTTGCCCCGGGCAGCAGGCGCAGCAGGTCCGTGCGGCCGATGAGTTCATCGAAACGGCGCACGCCAAGACGTGCCATCCATTCACGCACCTCCTGCGCCACCCAGCGGAAAAAGGTCATCACCTTCTCCGCCTCGCCGCGGTAGTGCTGACTGCGCAACACGGGGTCCTGGGTCGCCACGCCGGTCGCACAATTGTTCAGGTGGCAGATACGCAGGTACTTGCAGCCCAGCACGATCAGCGGCGTCGTGCCGAAGCCGAAACTCTCCGCACCCAGCAGCGCAGCCTTGATGACATCGAGGCCGGTCTTGATGCCGCCGTCCACCTGCAGCCGCACACGCTGGCGCAGGTCGTTGGCACGCAGGATCTGGTGTGTCTCGCGCAGACCCAGCTCCCAGGGACTGCCGGCGTATTTCACCGACGACAGCGGACTGGCGCCGGTACCACCATCGTAGCCCGAGACTGTGATCTGGTCCGCATAGGCCTTGGCGACGCCCGCGGCAATGGTGCCGACGCCGGCCTCGGAGACCAGCTTGACGGATACCATCGCCGCCGGGTTGACCTGCTTGAGATCGAAGATCAGCTGCGCCAGGTCCTCGATGGAATAGATGTCGTGATGCGGCGGCGGGGATATCAGCGGTGTACCGACCTCGGCATGCCGCAGGCGGGCAATCAGTTCGTTCACCTTCTGGCCGGCAAGTTGACCGCCTTCACCGGGCTTGGCACCCTGCGCGATCTTGATCTGCAGCACGTCCGCATTGACCAGGTAATGCGGCGTCACGCCGAAGCGGCCGGATGCCACCTGCTTGATCCTGGAAACACGCTCGGTGCCGAAGCGTTGCGGGTCCTCGCCACCCTCACCCGAGTTGGAACGGCCACCGAGTCGATTCATGGCGATCGCCAGGGTCTCGTGCGCCTCCGGCGACAGGGCGCCCAGTGACATCGCGCCGGTCTCGAAACGCCTGACAATCTCCTCGACCGGCTCGACCGCCTCGATCGGCACCGGCTCGAGATCGTCACGCACTCCCAGCAGGTCCCGCAGCACGAGCGGCGGCCGCTGGTTGATCAGCGCCGCATAGCGCCGGTAGTCCCGGTACTCGCCGCTGGCCACGGCCTGGTGCAGGGTCGTGACGACATCCGGGTTGAAGGCATGGAACTCGCCGCCGGCGATGAATTTCAGCCGCCCGCCCGGCTCGATGTCCCGGCGTCCGTCCCAGGCCGCGTCCGCCAGGCGCCGCTGGTCCGCCTCGAGTTCCTCGAACCCGGCGCCCTGCAGGCGGCAGGGCGTACCGCTGAAACACAGATCGACGACATCGCGATGCAGGCCGATGGACTCGAAGAGTTGCGCGCCCCGGTAGCTCGTGATGGTGGAGATCCCCATCTTGGAAAGGATCTTGTACAGGCCCTTGTTGATACCGCGCCGGTAGGAATGGAGTGCCCCGGTCACGGTATCGCCGGCAGCGTCCGCCTGCCCGCCGCGAAACAGGTCGGCGATGCACTGGTAGGCCAGCCAGGGATGGATGGCCGTTGCGCCGAAGCCGATCAGCACGGCGAATTCGTGCGGATTGCGCGCGGTGCCGGTATCGACCACCAGGTTGGCATCGCAGCGCAGTCCGGCCTCGATCAGCCGGTGGTGTATCGCGCCGGTGGCCAGCAGCGCATGCACGGGCAGGCGGTCCTGCGCGATGTCCCGGTCCGAAAGGACCAGGATGCACTTGCCGCTTCGCACCTGTTCGACGGCCCGTTCGGCCAGTGCATGGATGGCGCTGCGCAGGTCCAGCGTGCGGTCGTAGTTCAGGTCGATGCGGGCATGCCGGTAGCGCGGATCCGACTGTTCCAGCAGCTGGTTGAACTTGCTTCCCGACAGGACCGGGCTGTTGACCATCAGGCGCGCGGCATGCTGCGGGTCCTCGACAAACAGGTTGCGTTCGACACCGAAACAGGTCTCCAGTGACATGACGATCTGCTCGCGCAGGGGATCGATGGGCGGATTGGTGACCTGTGCAAACTGCTGACGGAAATAGTCGAACAGCGAGCGGACCTGTCGTGACAGGACCGGCATGGGAGTATCGTCTCCCATGGAGCCGATCGCTTCCTGCCCGCCCTCGGCCAGCACACGCAGCACCTGGTCGAGTTCCTCCAGCGTCACCTGGAACTGCTTCTGCCGGATCCTGAGTTGTCCGGGCGCCGACTGCCGGCAGTAGCGCACCTCCTCATCGCGGCGTGACTCGAGGCGTACGGCGTGCTGCTGCAGCCACTTGCGGCAGGGCCAGCGGCCTTTGAGGTCATCCTCGATCATGCCCGGCGTCAGCAAGCGGCCGGTCCGGGTGTCCACCGCCATCATGTCGCCGGGCGACAGCCGCCCCCTGGCAACGACGTCCTGCGGTTCGTGTTCGGTCACCCCGATCTCCGATGCCAGGGTGATACAGCGGTCACGGGTGATGACGTAGCGCGCCGGGCGCAGGCCATTGCGATCCATGAGGCAGGCGGCATAGCGGCCATCCGTCAGCACGATCCCCGCCGGTCCGTCCCACGGTTCCATGTGCATGGAATGGTATTCGTAAAATGCCCGCAGGTCGGGATCCATGGTCTCGATGTTCTGCCAGGCGCGCGGGATCAGCAGGCGCATGGCCAGGAAGATATCCATGCCGCCGGCCAGCAGCGCCTCCAGCATGTTGTCCAGGCTGCAGGAATCGGAGCCCGACATCGACACCCAGGGGCGAATCGCGTCCATGTCGGGGATCAGCGGCGACTCGAACTTGTGGCTGCGCGCGCGGGCCCAGTTGCGATTGCCCTGGATGGTATTGATTTCACCGTTATGCGCGAGATAGCGGAACGGTTGTGCCAGCCGCCATTCCGGCCAGGTGTTGGTGGAAAACCGCTGGTGAAACACGCACAGCGAGGACGCCAGGCGTTCATCACACAGGTCGGGGTAGAACACCGGCAGGTTATGCGGCATGACCAGACCCTTGTAGCAGATCACCTGGCTGGAGAGACTGGCGACGTAAAACGTACTGTCCTCGTCCTTGATGGCCTTCCTGGCACGGCGCCGGGCGATGTACAGGCGTCGTTCCAGCTCGTCCCCGGGCAGCCCGGGCGGTGCATTGACGAACACCTGCTCGATCAGAGGCAGGCTCTCCAGAGCCCGTGCTCCGCAGGCATCCGGCTCGACGGGCACGCTACGCCAGCCGGCCACTGCGAGGTCCTGCGCCTCGAGTTCGAACTCCAGTCTCCAGCGCGCCGCCCCGGCACGCTCCGGGTCCCGGTTGAGAAACAGCATCCCCACGGCATAGCGGGATGACAGGGTGATACCGTCGGCGAGTGCCACGGCATGCAGAAAATCATGCGGCAGCTTCATCAGCAGCCCGCAGCCGTCACCGCTCTTGCCATCCGCCGCAACCGCCCCGCGGTGGGTCAGGCGTGACAGCGCGCGGATCGCCCGGTGCACCAGCGCATGCCCCGGCTTGCCGTCCATTTGCGCAATCAGGCCGAAGCCGCAACCGTCATGCTCGAATCCCGGTTGATACAGACCGCTGCCGTCATGCGTGATCATGGCCATGTCAGTTCATGTGTACCGCAGCCCCTGCAGCAAGGTCACCGGTGCCGGTGCCCTGAAAGAGATCCGGAGGCAATTAACCGGTTGCAGCGAGACGGGTGGGCGCATGCAGTGATGCGGCTTCCTGCGGCACATCGAAATAGCTTGCGACGAGCTGTTCATGCAACTCGGTATGTACCAATTGTAGTTCGTTGATGAAATCATTCAAACCGGCGGTGACGTTGTCACCGACACTGAAATCCTGCGCCATGCGCTGCGCGCGGCCGAGCACCCGGAGCACCGACTCGTTGCCGGGCAGACGGCGCAGACAGTGGCCGACCTCGGCCAGGCAGAAATGTATCGAACGCGGGAACTCCTCCTCCTGCAGCAGGAAGCGCAGGGCCTCCCTGCCGCGCACGCCGACGTGCACCCGGCGCCGGTACATCTGGTAGGCCATCAGCAGGTCCAGCACGCTTTTCCACTGGATATCGTCGAAGGGCTTGAGTTCATCGGTCTGTTGCGGCAGCAGGTTGGTGGCGCGCACGTCGATGACACGACTGGTCATGTCCGCACGCTCCATGAAGCGGCCGATGCGCAGGAACTCGTAGGCCATGTCATGGCTCATGGTCCCGGACAGTTTCCCGGCCAGCAGCTGGCAGGAATCGACCACCCGTTTCATGTAGGCGTAACGACCGCGGCGGCTGATGCCGCTGGCAGCATTTTCCCGGGTGTATTCATACAGGTCGTTCAGGGTCTCCCAGGCCGCTCGCGGCACGATGGCCCGGATGGTCCGCAGGTTCTCGCGCGCCTGGCCCAGTGAGCAGGTGATGCAGCTGGAATTGTTCCTGTCGGAGACCAGGAAACGCACCACGTTGCGCTCACTGGCTTCCTCGTAGCGCTCACAGAACGGTTCCATGGAGCCCATGATGTAGACCAGCGGGTCCCAGCCGATGGCAATCCTGCGCGGCATATCGAGCATCAGGTTGTTGTGCACGAGGATGATGCGCGCGGTGTTCTCGGCCCGTTCGATATAACGGGACATCCAGTAGATATGCTCGGCAACACTTGAAAGCAACATGATCAGGTTCTCTCCATGTCAACGACCCAGGTATCCTTGCTGCCACCACCCTGTGATGAATTCACCACCAGCGAGCCTTTCTTGAGCGCAACCCGCGTCAGGCCGCCGCGCGTGACATGGCTGGTCTGCCCGGACAGGATAAACGGGCGCAGGTCGATATGACGCGACTCGATGTGACCGTCACACAGCGTCGGTGTTGTCGACAGCGCCAGTGTCGGCTGGGCGATGTAATTACGCGGTTTCGCCTTGATCAGTTCCGCAAACTTCTGCCGCTCCGCCTTGCTGGAAAACGGTCCGACCAGCATGCCGTAGCCGCCCGATTCATTGGCGGGCTTGACCACCAGCTTGTCGAGATTGGCGAGCACGTAGTCGCGCTGCCTGTCGTCCATGCACAGGTAGGTCTCGACATTGGGCAGGATCGGCTCTTCGTCCAGGTAGTAGCGGATCATGTCCGGCACAAAGGCATAGACAACCTTGTCATCGGCAACGCCGGCGCCGGGGGCATTGGCAATGCCCACATTGCCCGCACGCCAGGCCCGCATCAGGCCGGGCACGCCGAGCATGGAGTCCGGACGGAAGACTTCGGGATCGAGGAACATGTCGTCGACCCGGCGGTAAATGACATCGACCCGCTCCAGCCCGCCGACGGTGCGCAGGTAGACACAGTCGTCATCCATCACCACCAGGTCCCTGCCGACCACCAGTTCCACACCCATTTGCTGTGCCAGGTAGGAATGCTCGAAATAGGCGGAGTTATAGATGCCCGGTGACAGGACAACGACCGTCGGGTAGTCGGCCGGGCGCGGCGACAGCGAGGCCAGGGTATCGAACAGGCGGGCAGGATAGCCGTCTACCGGCAGGATGCTGACTTCCTCGAACAATTCGGGAAAGACACGTTTCATGACCAGGCGGTTCTCCAGCATATAGGAGACGCCCGACGGGACACGCAGGTTGTCTTCCAGGACGTAGAATTTCCCGTCGCTGTCGCGTACCAGGTCACTGCCGCAGATATGTGCCCAGACATCGAGAGGCGGCCTGATGCCGACGCACTGCTTGCGGAAATTGACCGACTCCGCCAGCAGCTCACCCGGAAAGACCTTGTCCCTGATGATGCGCTGTTCGCCGTAGATATCGGCTATGAATTTGTTCAGTGCGGTCGCACGCTGGATCAGGCCGGCCTCGGTGGTGCGCCACTCGCGGGCGGGAATGATGCGTGGAATGATATCGAACGGCCAGACCCGGTCGATGCCGCTTTCGTTGGTATAGACGGTGAAGGTAATACCCATGACGCGCATGGCCAGTTCCGCGGCATCCCGGCGCTCGGTCCATTCCGCATCGCTCAGCGAACTGATATACCGTATCGCTTGCCGGGCTGCCTTGCGCGCATGCCCGGCCGGCGTAATCAATTCGTCGTAGGAGTCGCCGCTTGAATAGTCTTGCCACCGAATTGTCATATCACTCATGTCCCGCCGGATCGTGCCTGCCGTGTCAGGGAAAGGTGTATAGCGAACCGCTGGTCACGGCTACCGGATGATGCAAGTCGTCGGTATCGCTGCCACCGTATATCTCACATCACAGCAAACAACGTGCCACCCGGGCGAGCCAGCCGGCCGGTGCAGCCGCTGTTGCGTCATTCTTTTCGCCATGGCGCACGAAATCATGCCAGGCGGAAGCAGCCATCATTGAAATACAGCACCTTGGCGGACGCGCACCGCTGCCGGCACTGGCCACGGATCAAGCCGCGTACTGTGGCCGCCGCCTGCAGCAGGGATGCCAGCAGCGCCTGACATGCACCAGCATGACGCACGGATCATGAAAAATCCCCGTTTCCGCACCAGACTTGCACCTGAACCCGCCCGGCAGGTTCCCGGTCAGCCGCGGCAACAGGGTGCAGGGCATGAAACACCGCCACAGCCGGCGCGCAATCTCCTGATATCCCGTCCGGCGGCACGGGAAGGACAGGAACGGCAGAAATGGCGTACTTCTTGCTTCACCGATACCAGGGACTGCAGATGAAGACCTTCGCTTGTGCAATTTGAAATCCGGCATATCACCACTTACCGTTACCAGAGTCCGGTCCGGCTCGGTCCGCATATCGTGCGCCTGCTGCCGCGTACCGACGGCAGCCAGCAGGTGCTCGACTATGACTGCACAATCACCCCGGAACCTGTGCTGCAATCGAACGTCCTCGATGCCGAAGGCAACCTGGTCAGACGCCTGTGGTTTACCGGCACGACGGTCGAACTGCGTATCGACAGCACCGCCCGCGTCGTCACGCTGCGGGACAATCCCTTCGACTACATCGTGGACACCCCGGCAACCGCTCTGCCCGTTTGCTACAGCCAGCACGAGGTCCCGGCGCTGACAGCCTGTCGTGCCTGCGGCACAGCCGCACCCGCGGTCATCGAGCTGGCCGCCGATCTGGCCAGACAGGCGGGCAACAACACGCTGGCTTTTCTCGACACCCTGAGCCGCTTCCTGCACACCACATGCGAAAAGTCGATTCGGGACCAGGGTGCACCGCAAAGCCCCGAACTTACCCTGGCGCAGCGCCGGGGTGCATGCCGCGACCTGACGCTGCTGTTTATCGCAGTCTGCCGGGAGCAGGGCCTCGCGGCGCGTTTCGTCAGCGGCTACCAGGCCCGTCCGGAAACGCGCGGGAAACGCCGTTACCTGCACGCCTGGCCGGAGGTCTACCTCCCCGGCGGCGGCTGGCGCGGCTACGACCCCGGCCACGGTACCGCCGTGGCGGATGCGCACGTGGCGCTGACCGCGGCCTGCAGTCCGGCCTGGACCCTGCCGATAGAGGGGTCCTGTTACGGCGCTGCCGGGAATTCCGAAATGCACTTTGATCTCAGCATCCGGACGGACAGCTGAAACTGCCGTCTGCACGATCCGTGCTATGGTGAACACTGTTTTTTACTGACCAGGTTTCCTTGAAATGGCTATCCGAGTTGCTATCAATCACTTGACGGAGTACCGCTTTGACCGGCCGGTCGAGGTCTCCCCGCATATCGTCCGGCTGCGCCCGGCCCCGCATACCCGCAGCCCGATCGAGTCCTATTCGCTCAAGGTGCTGCCCGAGAAACATTTCATCAACTGGCAGCAGGATCCCTTCGGCAACTACCTCGCCCGCCTGGTGTTCCCGGAGCCGGTGCGGACCTTGTCCTTCGAGGTGGACCTGGTGGCCGATATCGTGGTCATCAACCCGTTCGATTTTTTCGTCGAAAAATATGCGGAGCACTACCCCTTCGAATACACGCCCGGTTTGCGCAAGGAACTGGCGCCTTATCTGGAGATCACCGAGGACGGCCCGCGGTTGCTGAAGTGGCTGTCCGGTGTCGATCGTTCGAAGCAGGAGATCAATAATTTCCTGGTGGCTATCAACCAGCGGTTGCAGCGTGACATCGACTACACCATCCGCATGGAACCGGGCATCCAGAGCTGCGAGACAACCCTCGACAAGGCACTGGGTTCCTGTCGCGACAGCGCCTGGTTGATGGTGCAGATCCTGCGCCATCTCGGCCTGGCGGCGCGCTTTGTTTCCGGCTACCTGCTGCAGCTGACACCGGATGAAAAACCGCTGGAGGGTCCCGCCGGCACCGACCATGACTTCACCGACCTGCATGCCTGGGCCGAGGTGTTTATACCGGGCGCCGGCTGGCTGGGACTCGATCCGACCTCGGGCCTGTTCGCGGGCGAGGGCCATATCCCGCTCGCCTGCACGCCCCACCCCGTCAGCGCCGCGCCGATTACCGGCACGACCGGCAAATGCAAGGTGGAATTCCGCTTCCATAACGAGGTGCAGCGCATCCACGAGGACCCGCGGGTCACCAAGCCGTACACCGCGTCACAGTGGGAGACCATCCAGGCCCTGGGACGCAAGGTGGATGCCGACCTGGCGGCCGGTGACGTGCGGCTCACGCTCGGCGGCGAACCGACGTTCGTTTCCATCGATGACATGGAATCGGCGCAGTGGAATGACGCCGCGCTCGGGAAACACAAGCGCGAGCTGGCCGGCGATCTGCTGCAGCGACTGCAAGGGCGCTTCGCACCCGGCGGCCTGCTGCACTACGGCCAGGGCAAGTGGTACCCGGGCGAACCCGTGCCGCGCTGGTCACTGAACTGCTTCTGGCGAGTCGACGGCAACCCGGTGTGGCGCGACCCCAAACTGCTGGCCCGGGACGGCGTCGACTACGGCTGCGGACCGGACGAGGCGGAGCAGTTCGCTGCAGCACTGACCCGCAGGCTCGGCGTACCCGGGCATTACCTGCTCCCCGCCTACGAAGACACCCTTTACTACCTGTGGAAGGAAGGCGACCAGCCGGCCAACGTGGACCTGCTCGGCACCGACCTGAAGAAGCCGGACGAACGGCGCCGGCTGGTGGAACTGCTCGCCGGCGACCTCGGCAAACCCGCCGGCTTCGCCCTGCCGCTGCGCTGGGATGATTCCCGCAGCGGCTGGCAAAGCTGCAGCTGGCACTTTCGCCGCGGGCATATGTGCCTCGCGCCCGGCGATTCCCCCATGGGACTGCGCCTGCCACTCGACGCCCTGCCCTGGATAGCCGAGGAGGAACGCGACATCGAACCGGAACGCGACCTGTTCGAACCGCGCCCGGCGCTGGGTGACTACTACGGCGAGGTGACCCGCCGCTTCAGCCGCATCGAGGCGGCGCCGGAATCCCACCCGGAAATCATGCAGCAGGAACCGGCGGACAACGGCGTGCAGGCGCGGCGGCGAATCGAGGTGATTCATACCGCCCTGTGTGTCGAGGCCCGCGATGGCATGCTGCGCCTGTTCCTGCCGCCGCTTACCCACCTGGAGCATTACCTGGACCTGCTCGCCGCGGTGGAACTGACGGCGGCCGAGCTGCAGATGCCGGTACGCATCGAAGGCTACGAACCCCCGCGGGACTGGCGTATGCGCAAGCTGGCCGTGACCCCCGATCCGGGCGTGATCGAGGTCAACATCCACCCGGCACACGACTGGCAGGAACTGGTGGAGAATACCGAGATCCTCTACGCCGAGGCGCGCCTGTCCCGGCTGGGAACGGAGAAGTTCATGCTGGACGGCCGCCATACCGGCACCGGCGGCGGCAACCATGTCACCCTCGGCGGCGCCACCCCGGCCGACAGTCCGTTCCTGCGGCGTCCCGACCTGCTGCGCAGCCTGCTGACCTACTGGCAGCATCACCCCGGCCTGTCCACGCTGTTCTCCGGCATGTTCATCGGCCCGACCAGCCAGGCACCGCGGGTGGACGAGGCCAGGGACGAGAACCTGTACGAGCTGGAAATCGCCTTCCAGCAAATGCCCGACGGTGAAGTGGCCGAACCCTGGCTGGTGGACCGGCTGCTGCGCAACCTGCTGGTGGATATCACCGGCAACACCCATCGCGCCGAGTTCTGTATCGACAAGCTGTACTCGCCCAATTCGTCGACCGGACGCCTGGGGCTGGTGGAGTTCCGTGCCTTCGAAATGCCGCCGCATTCGCAGATGAGCCTGGTGCAGATGTTGCTGCTGCGCACGCTGGTTGCACGCTTCTGGGACCGGCCCTACCGGCACCGGCTGGTGCGCTGGGGCACCGCGCTGCATGACCGCTTCATGCTGCCCCACTACGTATGGGCCGACATGAAAGACGTGGCGTGCGAGCTGCAGCGCGCCGGTTACCCGTTCCAGCTGGAATGGCTGGCGCCGTTCCTGGAATTCCGTTTCCCGCATTGCGGATCGGTCAGCGTGCAGGACATCCGCCTCGACCTGCATGCCGCGCTCGAGCCCTGGCACGTGCTGGGCGAGGAAATGAGCAACCTGGGCACGGCACGCTTCGTCGACTCCTCGGTGGAGCGGCTGCAGGTCAAGGTCAGCGGGCTGACGGAAAGCCGCTACGTGGTTGCCTGCAACGGCCGCCGGGTCCCGCTGCGAAGCACCGGCACCCACGGCGAGTACGTGGCAGGGGTGCGCTTCCGCGCCTGGCAGCCACCCTCGGCGCTGCACCCCACCATCGGCGTTCATTCACCGCTGGTCTTCGATATCATCGATACCTGGAACGGCCGTTCCATCGGTGGCTGCACCTACCACGTGGCACATCCCGGTGGACGCCACTATGACGTGTTCCCGGTCAATGCCTACGAGGCCGAATCGCGCCGTATCAGCCGCTTCTGGGGCCATGGCCACAGCACGGGCCCGCTGCGCCCGCCGCCGGAGCTTGCACCCCTGACGAAGTTTTTCCCCGAAGGCCATGTCCCTGGACCCATGGCACCCCCTGTGGAGGAGATCAATCCGGAGTATCCTTACACCCTGGACCTGAGACACAGCGGCAGATGTGACTGACACGCCAACCATGGACACCCCCGACCGCAGCGCAGCCTGTCCGGCCTACGCGCGGCCGCCGTCAGGCTACGACGAGATGTGCACCGGAGACGGCACGGTGCGCAAACACTGGCAGTACCTGATCAGCGCGCTGGATGCCATGGGTCCCGAGGTGCTCGCTCAGCGGCAGCGCGACACGGTCCGCATGCTGCGCAGCGACGGCGCCACCTACAACGTCTACGGCGCGCAGGACGGCCACAACCGGGCCTGGCAGCTCGACCCGGTGCCGCTGCTGATCAGCAGCAGCGAATGGGCCGGCATCGAGTCCGGGCTGATGCAGCGGGCGGAACTGCTCAACCTGATCCTGCAGGATCTCTACGGTCCCTGCAGCCTGATCAGGAAGGGCCTGATCCCGCCGGACCTGGTGTACGGCGATCCCGGGTTCCAGCGTTCCTGCGTGGTCGCCCCGCCCGCCCGGCCACCGGGACTGAGCCTGTTTGCCGCGGACCTGGTGCGTGGCAATGATGGCCGGTTCCGCATCCTCAAGGACCGCACCCAGGCCCCCTCGGGCATGGGCTATGCGCTGGAAAACCGCACCGTCATGTCGCGCCTGATACCCAGCCTGTTCCGCGATTCCCACCCGCACCGGCTGGCCCCCTTCTTCCGCCGCCTGCGCGAGTCGCTGGCAAACCTGGCGCCGGAAAAGGCGCGCGAGGACCCGCGGGTGGTGATCATGACCCCCGGGCCGCACAACGAGACCTATTTCGAACACCTGTACCTTGCCAACTACCTCGATTACACCCTGATCGAGGGCGCCAACCTGACCGTGCGCGATGGTCGCGTCTGGCTCAAGTCCGTCAGCGGGCTGGCCCCGGTGGATGTCATCCTCAGGCGCGTCGACGATCATTACTGTGACCCGCTGGAACTGCGCCCCGACTCCCTGCTCGGTGTCCCCGGACTGGTGGAAGTGATGCGTCGCGGACGGGTTGCCATCGCCAATACCATCGGCGCGGGCATTCTGGAGAGTCCCGGCCTGATGGCCTTCCTGCCCCGGCTGGCGAGGCATTTGCTGGGACAGGAACTGCGGCTGCCCTCGGTCGCCACCTGGTGGTGCGGACAGCCACGGGAACGTGACTACGTACTGGCCAACCTCGCCACCCTGGTACTGCGACCGGTCAAGCGGGGCGGCAGGCCGGTGTTCGGCGACCAGCTCGATGCAACAGGACTGGCAGAATGGCGCGAGCGCATCAAGGCGCGGCCCCACCAGTACATCGGTCAGGAACGACTGATACCGTCTTCGGCGCCGACGCTGAATGCGGGCCGGCTGGAACCGCGCCATAGCGTGCTGCGCACCTTCCTCGCCGCCGGCCAGGACAGCTTCACGGTCATGCCGGGCGGACTGACCCGCGTCGGCGAGACACCGGACAGCCGGTTAGTGTCCAACCAGGCCGGCGCCGTCAGCAAGGACACCTGGGTGCTGGCCTCGGAACCCGAGCAGATCGTGACGCTGCTGCCCCAGGGCAAGGGCGTCTTCCCGCAATCGCAGGAGACCCTGCCCGGGCTGGCCGCCGAAAACCTGTTCTGGCTGGCCCGCTACGCCGAGCGTGCCGAGGACATGATCCGGCTGATCCGCAACATCCACACACGCCGCAACGAAACCCTGCAGCTGGCGGACCCGGTCTACCAGACGACCCTGACCATGCTGCTGCGGGGGCTGACCCACATGAGCATGACCTACCCCGGCTTCACGGGGGTCGGCGCCGAGCAGCGCCTGGCCGAGCCGCAGGCGGAGCTTGTCGACCTGATCTGCAACCGGCGGCGCACCGGAACCCTGGCCGCCAACCTGTCGGACTGCCTCAACGCGGCCTACGCCGTACGCAACCTGGTGAGCAGCGACGCGCGGCGGGTATTCAATGACATCGGTGACGAGCTGGACGGCCTGGCGCAAGGCGGTCATACCGATCTGCAGTTTCTGCAGGACACGCAGGACCGCATCATCACCGCGCTGATGGCCATCGCCGGCGCCGCCAGCGAAAGCATGAGCCGTGACCTGGGCTGGCACTTCTTCAACCTGGGCAGACGCATCGAGCGCGCCCTGCTGCTGATCGCATTGCTGCGCGCCGTGCTGACCAGCCGCGTGGCGCCGGAAATCGAGGTCCTGTTGCTGGAGTCGGTGCTGGCCGTTACCGAGAGCTTCTCCCTCTATCGACGCCGTTTCCGCAACCGGCCGCAGCTGGAAGCCACGCTGGACCTGCTGCTGCTGGATGAAAGCAACAGCCGCTCCCTCGTCTACCAGCTGAACGCGGCGCGGCAGCATCTTGCCGTCTTGCCGGGACAGGACCGGCGTCCCTACAAGCAGGAAATGCGGCTCGTGCTCGAGGCCACCACCCAGCTCGAGCTGGCGAATGCAGAGGAACTGGCGCAGGCGGACGGCGGTATCAGGCCGCGACTCGAAAACCTGCTCGCCGGGCTCGGCCAGCGCCTGGGTGAAACCTCCAATGCCCTCACGGCAACCTATTTCACCCATGCCGAGCGGCCCTACCAGCTGGTCGACGAAGAATCCGAACAGTCATGAAATACCGTGTCGTGCACAAGACAGAGTACCGTTACGGGATAACCGTCAGCCTGTGCCACAACCTGGCCCACCTGCGGCCGCGCAACCTTGCCACCCAGCAGTGCCTGGGACATCGCCTGCAGATCGACCCGCTGCCGATGGATCTTGCGGAACACGCGGATTACTTCGGCAACCATGTCAGCTATTTTTCCATCCAGCAACCGCACCAGACCCTCACGGTCACCGCCACCAGCGAAATCGTGCTGAATCCCGGGACCGGCCAGCTGGTACTGGAAGCTGACATCCCCTGGGACGAGGCGCGCAGGCGCCTGGCAGAACCCGCCACGGACACGTCACGCGAGAACCGTCAGTTCGTGCTCGATTCATCGCTGGTACCTACCGGTCAGGAACTGGCCGGTTACGCGGCGCCGTCGTTCCCGCCCGGCCGGCCGTTACTGGAGTCCGTGCGCGACCTGATGGCACGCGTCCACCACGAGTTCACCTACGACCCGGGATTTTCCACCGTCTCCACCCCCCTGACCGAGGTCCTCTCCAGTCGGCGGGGTGTATGCCAGGACTTTGCCCACCTGGCGATCGCCTGCCTGCGCAGTCTCGGGCTGGCGGCGCGCTATGTGAGCGGCTACCTGGAAACCGTGCCGCCACCGGGCCAGGCCAAGCAGCGCGGGGCCGACGAATCGCATGCCTGGTTCTCGGTATACCTGCCCGATGTCGGCTGGCATGACTTCGACCCCACCAACAACCGGGTGCCGCTGGACCAGCACATCACCACGGCCTGGGGACGGGACTATGCCGATGTCACGCCACTCAAGGGCGTATTGTTCGGCGGCGACCCGGGACACCGGCCACGGGTGTCGGTGGACATGGAACGCCTGCCGGAATCCGATACAACGGCGGCTCAACCGGCACCCGGCGGCTGAAAGCCTCCTCCCGGGAACAGCACTCGACGAATGAGAACCTTCCACTGCGAACACTGTAAGAACCCGGTCTATTTCGACAACAGCATTTGCACCCGCTGCAACCACGAACTCGGGGTGCTGCCGCAGATTCTGCGCGTGTCTGCGCTGGAACCCGCTACGGACGGGACCTGGAAGGCACTCACCGACATGGCGGTGGGTAACCGCTACCGCAAGTGCGAAAACTACGCGGCTCACGCCGTCTGCAACTGGATGGTCCCGGCCGACTCCGGCCAGCGTTTCTGTATCGCCTGCAAGTTCAACCAGACCATCCCCAATCTTTCCCGGCCCGGCTTCGCGGAACGCTGGTATCGACTGGAACGCAGCAAGCGGCGCCTGATCTACAGCCTGCTGAAACTCGGGCTGCCCCTGCACAGCAGGACGGAAGACCCCGACCGGGGACTGGCCTTTTCCTTCATGTCCGATCTCGATGCACCGCCCGGGTCACACGTGATCACCGGGCATGATAACGGCCATATCGTCATCAGCATCGATGAGGCGGATCCGGCCCGGCGCGAACAGTCCCGCGTCGATCTGGACGAAAAATACCGGACGCTGCTGGGGCACTTCCGGCATGAAAGCGGGCACTATTACTGGAACCAACTGATCCGGAACACGCCTTCGCTGGCTGCCTTCCGCGAGCTGTTCGGTGACGAACGGATCAACTATCCGCAGGCCCTCGACAACCATTACCAGGCCGGCGCACCGGGAGACTGGCAGAGCCGCTATATCTCCCGTTACGCCAGCTCACACCCATGGGAGGACTGGGCCGAGTCCTGGGCGCACTACCTGCATATCATTGACACACTGGAAACTGCCGGGCACTACGGCGTGCAGGTCAGACGCGAGCTGCCGGACGGCACCATTCACCATGCCGACCCCCGCTTCAACGCCTATCGTATCGAGGATTTCGAGACCATCATCAGTCACTGGATACCGCTGACGCATGCCCTGAACAGTCTCAACCGGAGCATGGGGCTCCCGGACCTGTACCCGTTTACGCTGCCCGATCCGGCGCTGCGGAAACTCGAATTCGTGCACGGGGTCGTCAGGACACACCGCGTATTTGATGCCGGATATGTGCAGGACCAGGACATCGACCGCCCTGCATCAGGTGGTTCGCTGCTGCAGCGGATCGCCGGATACCTGGTCGATCGGCTTGCGCCGTACCGGGTCTGAGGTTGTCTGCCGGCACGGCACGGCCGGGCGCGGCGCCTGCCCTCAGGTGCGCCGCAGGTCGAAACAGTAGTCCGACATGGCTTCGGCCGGCGGCGCGATGCCTTCGGGCGCGCTGTCTGCCGTGATCACCTCCACGGCGAACCGCTCGCGTATGCGCCTGCGCGCCTCATCGAGTGATCCAGGCAGACCGGCGTAGGCCTCCCCCTGCGGTTGCCAGTCGTGCAGTGTGATGCGCAGCCCGCGCTCCGCCCCGGGCGGCAGGAGCGCAAGCACGATCGGCCCCTGGGCACCGAGCCCCGGATGCAGGCCTGCCCAGGGTACAAAGGCACGGTAACGCAGTCCCGTGATGAGCACCGCCCCGGAGGCGTCCCGGTCACGGCGCAACGGCACCCGGTAGCGGCCCGCCAGCAACTGCCAGCCGTCGAGATCCGCTGCAAGACCGGACGCGGGCCGCAGCATGATTTGCAGGCGTGTCGTGCTGGCATCCACCAGGCGCGAACCGCCCGATTGCGTGGCGGCATCGCCCAGCAGCGGCCAGAATTCGATGGCCTGGTCGACATCGAGCCGGCAACCGGCGCACTCGGCATCACCGATATGCCGCCAGTGATCGGCAAGCAGACGCTCGATGACGGGTGCACCAAGTTCCAGCCCGGCCGCAGCCAGGTCACTGAATACCGCCTCCAGATCCTGGCGCAGGTAGAACGGCAGTGCAAAACGGTCGTGCAGGCGGCTGCCCCACTCGATCAGCTGGCGGCTGCTCGCCTGGCGACTCAACATTGCCGCCAGCGCACGCAGCATGGCGGCGATGGCAGCCGCGCTTTCCGCATCGATGGCCATGCGAAACGCCCGCAACTCGACCAGTCCGAGACAGCCGCGTCCGGGCAGACAGGGATTCCAGAGTTTTTCGATATTGAGTTCGCTGCGGTGGGCATTGCCCGAGGTGTCGACCAGAAACGGACTGAGACTGCGCCAGATGAATTCGGGCTCCGGTTCGGGTGTGGCGTCCAGGTGCTGCAACGCCACCTGCAGTTCGCTGAACGATTCGAGCACGTTCTCGTCCGGGCGTGGCGACTGGCTGAAGCTGCCGACATAGAGCGGTGCAAACCAGTAGGAAAGCGCCGGATGACGATTGAAATAGACCACCATGCGACTCAGGAGCCGGGGTGCCACGAAAAACGGGCTGTGCGCGGGTGTGGGCCCGCCGAGCGTGAATTGACCGCCGCCACCGCTGTCCGACACGGTGCCGTTGTATTGCAGCCGGTAAGGCGCCAGGCCCTGCGCCTCCACCAGGGCGTACAGCCGGCGGCTCCGCTCCAGAAACTCGGCAACACAGGACGCGGGCGCTTCATTGATTTCAAGTACTGCCGGATCCGGCGTCAGCGTGGTCCAGGCGATAGTCCTGTCCACCGGCGGCGGGAATCCGCGCCACACCAGCGCAGTCAGTCCCGCCTCACCCGCTGCCTGCGCGACACGCTGGATGAAGGCCATGAACAACGCGACCTCCGCAAACGCCGGCAACTCGATGCAGGGCTGCAGGCTGTCATCCGGACCCGTGGCCGCGCAGCCAATCGCGACCAGATACAGCCCCTCGCCGGCAAGGTCATCCACCAGACCGTCCGGCGGTATGGCCTGCGCATGGAGTGACGCCCGCCCAAGGCGCGAATCCGTGGCCGGTTCTGCCAGCGGCTGTCGCCTGTCGCAGCGGAACACCACGCGCAGCCCCATCTCCCCATCGACCTGAAAACCCGCTGCATCCCAGCCGTCCCGGCCGAGCGCTGCGGCCAGGGCCTGCCAGAACGCCGTCAGGTGTCCCGCTTCGCAGGAACACGCCATCCCCAGCGGATCAGCCGGCAGGCCGTCGGCCAGCGCGCGCCCGTCACGGCGCTGGTACAGGCCCAGGCTCCAGCGGGGTCGCGCTTCCCCGGGATACTGGCGCCCCAGGGTGCGCAGGATGATCGAGCCGGGATAGCTGTCGCGGAGCTGTTCGATGACGTGGCGTGCGTAGTCCTGCTTGCTTGCGCCGAGAGCGTCGGTCAGCCATTCCGGTGACTCGGAGCGGCGGTTGGTAAAGGTCGGTTCGGCACCTATCCAGACATCGAGGTCGCTGGCCGCCACTGCGGCATCGTGGGCACGGATTGCTGCATCAAAACTGCCGTCGTCGGATTCCACGCCATGGAGTGTTTTCGAGTTTTGCTGCATTGTCAAACGCTCGTGTCGCAGTGCTGTCGCGGACAGCTGCGGTGCTGCACCCGGGCGGTGCATGTCTGCCGGTTACTGTCGGAAACGAATGCACAGGATCGAGGCTTGATACCCGGCGCCTGCCGGGACTGCGCGGGAGCGATATCCCTGATGCCGCAATACCGCGGCCTGGCCGTCTATGGCGACTTGATGGCCATCAGCCGCGGCCAGGCCTGCAGGATCTGCGGCATGGCCGCCGGGTAATCGTCCAGCTGCGCGGCTGCCCAGGCCGCAACACGCCTGGCGCTGTCGAGGTAAGCCTGCTTATCGGTCAAGCGGCCCAGTTCCAGCAGCACATGCACGGCAATACCGTTACCGGACAGCGTGGCGCCGTCATCCGCCGGCTTGTCACGCAGCCAGAGTTCCGTATCGGCACCGGTGCTGAAGAAACCGCCGTGCGTGGTGTCCTCGAAACGCTCGCGCATGATGTCCACCAGGCGCCGCGCACTGTTCAGCCAGCGCCGTTCCCCGCCGGTCCGGTACAGTGTCAGCAGCCCCTGCGCCAGCGCCGCGTAATCTTCCTGGAAACCCGGCACACCACGCACGCCGCCGCGCCAGTCACGGTACAGCACGCCGCGCCCGGCATCGAACAACTCATCCAGCAGGAATTGTGCCGCCTGCCGGGCGGCATCGCTGTAGCGCGGCTCCTCCAGCGACAGGCCGGCCAGTGCCAGCGTGACGATCTGGTAACCGTTCCAGGCCGTGACGATCTTGTCGTCGACCGGCACCGGCGGCCGCGTATGCCGCGCCGCGCGCAGGCCGTCTTCGATGCGCGCATTGCGTTGCCGAACGGTCTCCGGGTCGAGCGTAAAACGCCTGGCCAGCGCGTCGTCGTCCAGCGCCAGCAGCAACACGTTGCGCCCGGCCATGTCGCCGAGCGGGTCACTGATCGCATTGCCGTGCTCCGACAGGCCGTAACGGGCCACGGCCCACGCGCGCAGCACCTCGTCCGGCAGAGCCGCGGCCAGTTGCGGCCAGTCCCAGGTGTAGTAGGCGCCCTCCTCGGCATGACTGCCCGGGCTGTCCGCCACGGGACTGTCCGCGGAGAGCGCCGCATAAAAACCGCCGCGGGGATCGCGCATGCCATTCAGGGTGAAGTCGAGCACGCCGCGCACGCAGTCGGCATAACGCGTCTCACCGGTGTTGCGCCAGGCGTTAAGACAGACGCGCGCCATCAGCGCCTGGTCGTAGAGCATTTTCTCGAAATGCGGTATGCGCCATTCGAAGTCGGTCGAGTAGCGGTGAAAGCCGCCGTCCAGCCGGTCATAGATGCCACCTGCCAGCATGTGGTCGAGCGTGGCCAGCGCCATGGGCGCGCTGGCCGGGTCGCTGTCTTCCAGCAGAAACAGCAGCCGCGCCGGTTGCGGAAACTTCGGCGCCGGGCTAAAACCACCCTGCAGCGCGTCGTAGCGGGCGGCATACT
>JBATJF010000171.1:0-7211 GCA_049668345.1 Gammaproteobacteria bacterium | reverse complement strand
CCCCTGGTACTCGATAACCTGGTTATGGAAATTCGCACTTCTTCCAGCAGGACCGACCTGTTACCGGTGTATAGTTTCAACGGTAACGGGTTGTGGCTGGTAAAGGCACGCGGCATGGACCAGCACGTCGGGGATCCGGGACGTCTGAGCCGCTGGAAGGAAGTTATCGCCCGGATCAGCGACGAACAGCTTGCCTTGCCGCGCTGAGCAAGCACACACCATCGTATACGGGATGAATTCTGCTGCAGTAACGGCACGGAACGATATATGACACTTTACAGACAGATCTCGACGGGGATTGTGCTGATACTGATTGCCGGCTTCATCGCAACAGTCGCCATCAGCACACAAAACCTGCGCACCTTCATGGCCGCGCAGCTCGAGACACATGCACGGGATACCGCAACATCACTGGGTCTGTCGCTGTCTCCGTATGTGCAACCGCCGGACATACCGGTGATATCGACCATGATCGGCGCCGTATTTGACCGTGGCGAATACCAGCGTATTGCGCTGACCTCGGCTGATGGAGACACACTGGTCGAAAAGAGCGTACCGCCAGATACCGGTGCCGCGCCGGAGTGGTTCGTGAAAGCGATTACCCTGCAAGCACCTGCCATGGAAGCACTGGTCATGTCCGGCTGGAGCCAGGCCGGCCGGATTCATGTTACCAGCAATACCGGGCGCGCCTACAATCAGCTATGGGCCACGACAATGGATACATTGATGCTGTACCTGGTTGCCGCGGTCGTCACCCTGGTGCTCGCAACTGTCGCTGTCAGGTTCCTGCTGCGTCCACTGGCAAGGGTCAAGTTACAGGCGGATGCCATTCGTAACCGTTCGTACATGATCCAGAGACGCCTGCCGCGTACCGTCGAATTGCGCAGCGTCGTTCTGGCAATGAACAGGCTTTCCGAGAAGGTCGGTGAAATCTTCACCGAACAGTCTGCACTGACGGAGCGCCTGCGCGAGCAGGCCTACCAGGATACCGTCACCGGCCTTGGCAACCGGCGCTATTTCGACTGCCAGTTCGGTGCAATGCTGGATAGCAGGGACGAAGTCTCGCAGGGTGCGCTGCTGTTGCTCGAGTTGCGTGACCTGTCGAGGGTCAACGAACGTACCGGTTACACGGCAGGCGACATGCTGCTTAAAAGAACGGGCGATCTGATTCAGTCGCAACTTGCCTATCTTGAAAACAGCTTTGCCGCCCGTATATCGGGCGCCGCCTTCGGCATTGTCGCCACCGGTCTTCCGGCCGGCAGCGCCGACGCACTCGCTGCGACACTTTGCAGGGATCTCCTGCAGCTTCGCGCCGATGGTCTTGCCGATTCAAATGACATCGGTCATATCGGCATTGCAATGTGGCGATATGGCAATACGCTGCCGGAACTGCTGTCCGAGGCCGACATGGCACTGCGTTCTGCCCAGGCAAGCGGCCAGAATATCTGGCAGCGCTATCAGGCCCCGGCGGCCAACCAGCCCGATATACACAGTATGGAAAACTGGCGCAAGCGATTGCGCGAAGTCATCGACAAGGGCGCCATCAGGCTGTTCATGCAAGCGGTATACCAAACCAAAGCGCAGGGTAACAGCATGCTGCACAAGGAAGTACTCGCACGTATCGATGACAACAGCAACAACGGCGTCAATGCCGGCATATTCGTACCACTGGCTGAACGTTTCGGTCTCGCCAGTCAGCTTGACAAGCTGGCTGTCACACGGCTGCTTGAATACCTCGCACAGAACCCCGACCCGTCTACCCTGTTTGCCGTCAACCTGTCATCAACATCCCTGCATGACGCCGTCTTTATCCAGTGGTTATCCAGCACGCTGGGCAATGCCCCCGCGCTAGCGAAACGTATACTGGTTGAGTTCCCCGAGTACGCGGTCCTTGCAAACATCAAGAATGCCCTCAACCTCGTCGAACGCCTGAATACACTGGGATGCAGGAGCGGCATTGACCATTTTGGCAAGGGATTCGCATCGTTCGGCTACCTGCGCAGCATGGATATCAGTTATGTAAAGATCGACAGCAGTTACATCCGCGGCATCGACAGCAACACCGACAACCGCTTCTTCGTCCAGGCGCTCACGGATACCCTGCACAGTCTCGATATCCAGGTAATCGCACAGGCCGTGGAAACCGCTGCCGAGCGCGACACACTGGCAGGCCTGAATATCGATGGCTTGCAAGGGTATCTGACCGGCAGGCCGGAACTGGCTCAGACATCGGCCACTGCCAGCCTGGGGCGATAATGAGGTGAGGCCAGGTGTGAGGCGCCCGGATGCGGGAAATGGCCCTCTACTCCGACCAGGGAATTCGACGGCATGGTGATCTCGTCACACATACCTTGCCGTACTGTCAGTTTTTGTTGTTACATTTCCGGGAGGTCACCAAGCCGGATGACCTGCTACCCGGTCAACAGGTCGGCCAGATCCCCGATAACCGTGATTGCCTGACTGTCGGACGATGGTGCAGGGTGAGCCGGACCCCGGTGTGCAAAGCATCGAGCAGGTCAGGATCAACACGCAGGTGGCATCCTCCAGACCGCTAATGCTCCCGAATCCAGTCGTACCCATGGAAGGCCGTATCCCTCCGGCAGACCATATCAGACCCGCCCGGATTGCGTTCCTGCGCCCGGAACAGTCCGGGCTGGCCAGATTAACTGCATATGATTTCGCTATTTACGGTATCTCGCCGGCTAAACTAGAACGCATCAGTGCCGATACCATCACACATGGGAACGTTGAGAACTTTTTCCTGATCCTGATCAGAACGGAACGGAACGCAGCTATCCGGGTACTGAAGCGGGCCCACCGGAATTCGAACCTGGCAAGACTCGATAGTTGATATCCTCAAGGGCGTACAAAATGTCCTTGACTATCTGCTGAATCCGGTCCCGCGCAGGGGAAAGAGCACTCACAGAACGGCAGACAGCGGAATGGGCCAATGGCAGCAACTGCATCACCGGCAAATGACTACATCCTGATTGTGAGTCGCGACGATATTGTCACGGGCCGTTATGCCGGCGTTCTGGAAAAAAAATACGAAACCCGGCTGACAACTTCCCTTCCCGCCATGCATTCCTGCGTCGCAAGCGAAAGACCTGCCCTGCTCTTTATCGATCCACGTGTCTGTGTGGATAACACAACGGAATTCCTGATCAGCCTGATAAGAAAGCTGTCGGGTATTTTCGTGGTCATCATCGAAAATCAGTCTGACAGGCTGGTTGACCAGCGCAGCCTCTTCAAGGCCGGCGCACGCGGTTTCTGCAAGGATGACATCACGCCAGCACTGCTTTCGCGCGCCGTAAATCTGGTACTCGAGGGAGAATACTGGATACAGAGAAAACTGATCACCCAGATGATCAGCGAACTGGCCAGCGAGGGCAATGCCCCCTTACAGCACAGCAATTTCGACAATTCACTGGTCAGAACCCTGACACCGAGAGAGCTGCAAGTCGCACGCATGGTTCATCTCGGCGGCAACAATAAAATGATCGCTCGCGAACTCGACATCTCGGAGCGCACTGTCAAGGCACACCTGAGCGCTATTTTCAGAAAACTGGAAATAGAAAATCGCCTCAACCTTGCGCTCTTCTTCAGTGAAATATCCTGAAACATCATCATAATGACAGGAGACTGTCGCCGACTAGCGCGGGGTAGCTCATTCCGGTGACATCGCGTCCGGGTGTAATCCCATGCCAGCGACACAAACAGCACAGCAGATGTCGTCAGTCTCCAGGCCGGCGAAGCCCGCCTCAGATGTTCCAGGCGAACAGAAAGCAAATTCCCGGTAGTTCGCCGCCTGCAGGACCCTGGACGGGACCGGCAAGCTGCTCCGGGCACTCGAGGTTTCGCTACCCGGATACTGCAACAGCACACGGCCACCGCGCCAGGCAAAAGGCAATCGCGCCCTGGCGCCCGCATATTGGCATGGTGTCGCCAGGCGACCAGATCGGTGCGCCTTTATTTTGCAGGACCCCGGCTATACGATAAGCCATGCCTGACCATTCGATCATCTTTTCCATATTCCTGATATTCACCGGCGCTGCTGTACTCGCCGCCCTGGCGCTGTTTGCCAGACAATCATTGCTGGTTGCCTATATCCTGCTCGGCGGAATTGTCGGACCATGGGGCCTGCAGCTGGTGACCGACGCCTCGGTAATCCAGCAGATCGGCCACATCGGCATCATCTTCCTGCTGTTCCTGCTGGGACTCAACCTGCAGCCCTCGCAACTTGCCCGGATGTTCAGGGAGGCCCTGGTCGTTACTGCCGTCAGCTCGCTTGCCTTTTGTGCGGCCGGTTACCTGATTGGCAGGGCTTTCGGGTTCAGTTCATTCGAAAGCCTGATTATCGGTGCAGTCATGATGTTCTCCAGCACCATCATCGGGCTGAAACTGCTGCCCACGACGGCACTGCACCACCGCCATATGGGCCAGGTCATGGTCAGCATCCTGCTGCTGCAGGATATCCTCGCAATAGTTATTCTCGTCTTTCTGGAAGCATTTTCGCAGTCAGCCATCGAGTGGCAACGCATAGCAATACTGGCGCTGGCGATTCCAGCCCTTATAACAGTCGCCTTTCTGTTCGAACGCTATGTCCTGCAGCCACTGATCCAGCGCTTTGATACCATACAGGAATATGTTTTCCTTACCGCAATCGGATGGTGTCTGGGCATGGCCCAGCTGGCGGAAACGGCAGGTCTTTCCTACGAGACAGGCGCCTTCATTGCCGGCGTGGCGCTGGCCACGAACCCGATATCACTGTTCATCGCCGAGAGTTTCAAACCGCTGCGCGATTTCTTCCTGATCATGTTTTTCTTCTCGCTCGGCGCCGGTTTCAATATCACGGTTCTGGCGGATGTCTTCATTCCTGCCGCAGTCATCGCAACCGTCATGCTCGCCGCCAAACCGCTGGTGTTTTCGAGATTGCTCCGTTACTCCGGCGAACAGCAGAAGCTCTCGCTCGAGGCAGGAGTACGGCTCGGCCAGGTCAGTGAGTTCTCGCTTATGATAGCCGTCCTGGCCCTGAATGCCGGCGCGATCAGTTCCCGGGCCTCGTACCTCATCCAGGCGACCACACTGCTCACCTTTGTAGCCTCCTCGTACCTGATCATGCTCAACTACCCCACACCGATCGCCGTCAACGCCAAACTCCGAAGAGACTGACTATCGATATACTCCATGCGGGCACCGGCCAGTCGGCGACCACGGGGGGAATCCTGCCTGACACAGGCATGGACGTTCCGGATCAATGATCGTATAGTTCACGTCAACCCGGCACACGCCGGGCAACCCAGAACGAGTTAACGGTTCAGCTGCCAGCTTGCGGAGCTTATCAAGCAAAGCTATGGAACGTAGAAGTCAAGCGCGAACGCCGGTCAATATCAACGCCCTCCTTATCGGCGAAAAGACCGTTCCAAAAGGCTGCCGCGTCATGAATGTCAGCCAGAACGGTATGCAGCTGCAATGTGATGCCGATGGACGCCTGCTGACCTTCAAGGACGGCGACAGCGTCGATGTTCACCTGACCATAAAGCACGAGGGCAAGACAAGGAAAATTGCCATCCCATCCTGGGTTCGCCATGTCGAAGCGGACAGCATCGACGTGGAATTTCACAAGCCCGATCCCGTACTGGTGGACCTGATTGAGTCCTACCGGGTCAGCGAACAGCACAAACTCGAAGCCTCGCTTGGCCGCCTGGACAGGAGAGGCACAAGCAGCAGGGCAACCGCAAATCTCATTAATGAAAAGCTCTCCGGGCAGGCCGCAAAGCACGCACAGAAACAGAATAACCGTCCATTCTACTCCGTTATTCTTGCCACGGTATTCGCCGTCTGCGTGATTACCGGGGGTTATGTCTATACCGCCAGTATCGACAGCCGCATCAATACCCTCGAAACGCTGAGCAAGCGGCAATCGACAGAACTCGCTGACATCCAGAGTCGTGTATTCAGCGCCAGCTTGCAGGAAGGCAGGTATGCATCACTCAATGCCCGGATGACTGCGCTGAACGACGCCTTCGTCAGTCTCGAAGGCAGACTCGGCCAGGTTATCCCGCCTTCCGCAAGCGCACCCGGGCGCAAGGCGCGAACAACAGACAGCGTCTCCAGGGAGCCAGGAATACCTGCAGCGGCCAGCGGACCTGCAACAGCCGCTGCTGACGGCGCCATCGATCAGGCGCCCGCCCAGCCCGACCTGCCCAAGCCCACCAGTCCGGCGATGGCAGACACTGTCGAAAAGCCGGCAGCCAGGCCATCGAAACCACCGGTTGCCGGAGATGCGCTTGCCACGATCACCAGGGCTGCTCCGCAGATTACTGACCGCGAAGAAACGGGAAGCAAAGTCGCCCCCGAAGATTCTCAAGGTTCGATTACGAGCGACACACCTGCCTCGAGTAAAGGCCCATGGGTCATCAACCTGATTTCTTCCCCTGACAAGGCCTACGTTGAACGTTTCAGCAATAAAAGCGGTGCCGCAAACCAGGATGCCGAACTGAACAGCGCGACCGTGAAAGGCAGGAAATACTGGCGACTGCAGATAGCCGGTTTTGAAAGTTACACCGCCGCCAGAAAACATGCCGAAACCGTCAAGCAGGAACTCGGCATCAAGGACGTCTGGATATTCAGGCAGAAATAGTATTTAGAGACAGTGTTTATTCAAGTGACGCCAACGCCTGCGGCGTTGTTGTCTCGCCACGCCTGGCGTGGCTCGGCTCGAACCCGGGGTTCTCATCCCCTCGCGAGGTGATAAACCAAAAGACCCGCAATAGCGGGCCTTTTGGTTTATGGCGTCCCCAAGGGGATTCGACCTTATCCCCCAACTTCGAATAACCTCAGTAATATCAATTAATTCTAATAATACAGTTAGTTAATAATATACATCGAATGTGGATGGCTAACCCCTTGCCACTTGGCAAGCCGTGTATTAATATTTAATACACTTGCCGCGAGGACACCCTGATGCCGCGAAATACCTCTGTCACGCTTGGTGATCACTTTGATCAATTCGTTGCTGAAATTCTGGAACAAGGCCGCTTCCAGTCAGTCAGTGAAATCGTTCGTGCAGGCCTGCGCAAGCTTGAAGCCGATGAAGCGAAAATTCAGGTCTTACGCGCAAGACTGCAGGCAGGTGAAGATAGCCCGGTCGTTGAGGGTTTTAACGGCGAGCAATTCATCGACAGCCTGCACAAAAAACACGCCCCGTG
>JBATJF010000170.1:0-7434 GCA_049668345.1 Gammaproteobacteria bacterium | reverse complement strand
AATCGTGCAGGTTGTGCATGGACAGGTTGATGCCGGTGCACAGCTCGGGGTTGTCCTGCTGCAGCAGGGCCAGCTCGCGGCAGGCCGTCTCGATCACCCACTCCGACAGTTGCCGGATCAGGCCGCTTTGTTCGGCGGCGCGGATGAAGGCATCCGGCAGCAGGATCTTCCCGTCCGGCTTGCGCCAGCGCAGCAGGGCCTCCAGGTAGCTGACCCGACCGGTGTCGAACTCGATCACCGGCTGGTAGACCAGGAACAGGTCGTTGCGGCCGATGTCCTCGTTCAGCACACCGTCCAGCGTCATGCGCGCAACGTCGATGTCTGCCGTGGTCGCCGGATCATAGACGGCACAGCCCTGCTTGAGCGCCTTGGCCGAGTACATGGCGTAGTCCGCGTTGCGCAGCAGGGCATCCACCTCCGTGCCATGCTGCGGCGTCAGCGCGATGCCGATGGTGACCGAGGCAAAGATCTTGTGCTCCTTGACCTCGAAGTGATGCTTCATGGACTTGATGATCTTGTGCGCCACCTGCACGGCCTGCTCGGCGTCGGTGTCCGGCAGCACGATCACGAACTCGTCGCCGCCCAGCCGCGCCAGCGTGTCCGACTCGCGCAGCACGTCGGCCATGCGCCCGACCACGTCCTTGAGCAGGATGTCGCCGATATGGTGCCCGAGCATGTCGTTGACGTACTTGAAGCGCACCATGTCGATCAGCAACACGGCGGCAACGCCGGGCGTACGGCGATGCTCGGCGATCACCTGACGCAGGCGATCCTCGAGCAGCGCGCGATTGTAGATGCCGGTCAGCGGGTCGCGAATGGCCAGGTCATGCAGCGTTTCATACAGCTCGCCCAGTGCATGAAAGGTCGTCGGTCCCGTCATACCGGACGAGACCTGCGGGTCCTGCAGGTCGACGCTGCGGCCCCACTCCTCGCGCAGACGCCGGCGCAGGTTTTGCAGCGGTTTGAATATCGAGTAGTTCACCAGCAGCAGGGCCAGCATCACGGTGGTCAGCAGCACCAGCACCACGGTGATCAGCAGGCCGCGATTGGTACGATCGATCTGCAGCACCAGCGCATCGGCGTTGCGTGCCGACACGATGTCGAGCGCGGGCCGGGAATTGTCGGTAGTCAGCGTGTAGGCCGATTGCACGTTGTTGACGGAGGTGTCGTCACTCCAGCCGCTGGCGGCATACAGCACCGTCCCGTCCGTGCGGCTGATTCTAACCGGCATTTTCAGGTGCGCATCGAGCCGCTCCAGTGCCGGCACCGGGTCGGCGACAACCTGCAGATAACCGGCAGGCACCAGGCCACCGACCGGCGCGATCGCCGCCTGGTAGGGAATCCCGTCCTGCAGACAGAGTTCGAACAGCGGCTTGAGCCGGCGCGCCCCTTCGCGGATGCGCGCCTTGGTGATGAGGTCCGGGCAGATGATCGTGTCAGCCGGCAGGTCACTGTCGCTGCGCATGGCGACCGCCAGCAGGTTGAAATCCGCGTCATAGGCATAGATGCCGACGGCGTTGACCAGGTTCGAGGTGACCGGTGCGCGGTAGTACTGTGCCTCCAGCGCGCTGGCCAGCGCCGCCGCGTCGCGTGAGGCGAAGGCGGCGCGGAAGGTCTCGTCCATCTGGATGCCCAGACCCATGCGCCGGGCCTGTTCGGCGTTGTCGGCCAGCAGCATGTTGGTCTCGGCGGCGACCAGTTGTGTCATGTACTGGCGCTGGAAATTGAAGGCCAGCTCGCGGTAGGTACGCGCGTTCATGACCACCGTCACCACGCTGATCAGTCCCAGCAGGATGATGGCGACGACCAGGCCACTCAGCAGGTTGATGTTCAGCGGTGTACGCATGCAAATCCAGGCCATTACGGGTATTGCCCTAATATAGCCTGAGTCGGCGCGGCGCGTCCTTAACAAGCCACTGATTTTCCGGAAAAAGCGGCAAAATTCAGCATTCTCCGGCTGGCAGCCGCGGCCGCACGGCACCCCCCGGGTACCCGTCAGCGTCGCGTGCCAGTCCGGCGCGGCGGCACATTGCGGCACCTGCGTGCACGCGCGTATCAGCCAGCCGGAGCGCCGGCAACGGCGCGAGCAGCGGTCCGGGACGCACATCCCGGGCACCGCACCGTGCCATGCCGGAATGCTGATATACCCGGAAATTGAGCCTGGTCATTTTTCCGGTCAGGGCGGCGGCAGGATAATCGTCAATTCCGGCTTGCGCCGCAGCGGCGCTGCCAGGGCAAGGCCGGACACACCGTGACGAATTTACCGCCCCCTGCGCCTCTGGGTGGAAGGCCGGAGTGCGAACGGGTTATGCTTGGGCAACGCAAGTCGCGATACCGCTAACACCAACAGCCTCTACCGGGGGGCGAGTGAAGGATTCAGATCATGATTACCTACGACGAGCTGCATAGCGAAAACCACAGTATCACGGAACTCTCCAACGTCCTGCTCTACCTGTTCAGGGAGCGGTCGATGTGCGACACGGGTACCTGCTGCGAGCTGTTCCACCGCTACACCGACAAGGTCAAGCAGCACATCGACCTGGTCGACGAGAACCTCTACAGCAAGCTGCTGACGCACGATGACCATGAAATCCAGAAACTGGCGCGGAATTTCATGTCCGGGTCGCAGGAGATCAAGCGCATCATCGCCTCCTACATGAAGGACTGGTGCCCGAAGAAAAAATCGGAAACCCTCGCGATCGCCGATTATGAGCGCTTCCTGAAGGAATCCGAGGAAATGTTCGAGCTGATCCTCGAACGCATCCAGAACGAGACGGAACGGCTCTACCCGCTGGTGCGTGAACTCAGCGGCGACATCAAAAAGGCAGGTTGAAATATACTGACCCCAAAAGGGGGGCAGGCCACGTTTTCCGGTTTCAAACAAACGTGGCCTGCCTCCTTTCCTCGCGATATTCGGGGTCAGACTCGATTGAACGATGTAAAAGCAGCGACACAGTCCTCATGTTGCGGATCAATCGAGTCGAACCCGTAGAGCCGAAGCGATGAACCTCGCCTACCTGACGGACATCATCATCATGCTGACGGCAGCCGTGATCGCCGTGCCGCTGGCGCGCATCGCGGGTCTCGGCACCGTGCCCGGCTTCCTCATCGCCGGCATGGTGGTGGGGCCATCGGCGTTGAGCCTGATCGACAACCGTGCAGAGATCGGCCACCTGGCCGAACTCGGTGTGGTCCTGCTGCTGTTCGTCATCGGCATCGAACTCAAGCCCGCGCGCCTGTGGCGGATGCGGCGCATGGTGTTCGGGCTGGGTACCCTGCAGGTGGTCACCACCGGTGTATTCATCACCACCGTGCTGCACCTCCTGTTCGGTATCGGGCTGCGCGCGGCCATCCTGATCGGACCGGCCCTGGCGCTCTCCTCTACCGCCTTCGTACTGCAGTTGCTGACCGAGCAGAAAATGCTGACCAGCGAGTACGGGCGCACCTCCTTTGCCGTGCTGCTGTTCCAGGACCTGGCCGTGGTACCGCTGCTTGCCCTCGCCTCGCTGTTGACGGTCACGGATCTGAGTATCGAGGAAAATATCGGTCTGGCATTGCTCGAATCCCTGGTCATCCTCGCACTGATCATTCTCGGTGGCCGCTACCTGCTGCGACCCGCGCTGCAGCGCGTGGCCAGCCATGGAACGCCGGAAATATTCACCGCCTCTGCGGTGCTGCTGGTACTTGGCGTCGCCGTGCTGATGGCAAAGATCGGACTGTCCATGGCCATGGGCGCGTTCGTGGCGGGACTGCTGATTGCCGATTCGGAATTCCGCCACCAGGTCATGGCGGAGATCCAGCCCTTCCGCGGTCTGCTGCTCGGGCTGTTCTTCATGTCGATCGGCATGTCCCTGGAACTCAGGGAGGTGTTCGCACAACCCCTGCTCAGCATAGGTCTGGTCGCGCTGCTGATGCTGGCCAAGGCCGCACTGCTGTGGCCGCTGGCCAGACTGTTCGGTCTCAGCGCCAAAACGGCGCTGTCGATCGCGCTGCTGCTGGCGCAAAGCGGCGAGTTTGCGCTGGTGCTGTTCGCGGTTGCCTTCGATGCCGCCCTGCTGGACACGGTGCTGTACCAGCAACTGCTGGTCGCGGTCGTGCTCAGCATGCTGGCGACACCACCGCTGGCCGGCTGGGCGTACCGGCTGGCCTCCAAACGCAGCGGGGTAACCGGCACGCCGGCTATCGATGAGACAGCGGACTCGCCCGCACCGATCATGATCGTCGGTTTCGGCCGGGTCGGACGCCGCATCGGGCAGATACTCGACATGCGCCAGTTACCTTATGTGGCCATCGATAACAACGCCGACGTCGTGCGGCACGAACGCGACGCCGGCCGCTCCGTGTTCTATGGCGATGCCCGTGCGCCCGATGTCCTGAAAAGCCTGGGCGTGGGCGAGGTACGTCTGATTGTTGTTACGGTCGATGATTTCCATGTCACGGAACAGCTGGTCACCTCCCTGCACCGCACCTTCCCCGGACTGGAGATCCTGGCACGCGGGCAGGATCAGGAACTCTGCCAGCGCCTGCGCGCGCAGGGCGCGCGGCTGGCCGTATCCGAAAATCTGGAGGCCAGCATCGCGCTGGCCCAGGCGGCCCTGCAATCGGCAGGGGGTGACAGCGAAGCGAACAACGCCGTCATCGAGCGTTACCGCAAGGCCTACTACGACGGCACCCGGACGAAGATCACGCGGCGTGACCCGCCAGCCTAGCAAACGGATGAATGGAGTAAACGGGAACAGCAAAGGTTTTTTCCGGCAGAAATAAAAAGGGGACAGAACCAACCCGGCATACGGTTCTGTCCCCCAAAGCTGCAAGCACTCAACAATCGCTTTGTGCTGTGTCGGTCATGTTAATCAATACTTTAAATTACATCAAAGCGGACGCAAGGATTCTTGTTTGACCACCTCGCATGAATTACCCGATGGCCGACCTCGCCGCATCTGTCCCGAAGCATTAACATACCCAGGAAGAAATGTGCTGATAACCAGCAGCGAGGTCGTTTCTGCATGAACCTGTTCCTGACATCAGCCCGGCGAAGCACCTGGATCGCAGTTGCGATTCTCGCCCAGACGCTTCTCAGCGCCTGCGGCGGAGGCGGTAGCGGTGTAGCGCCGCCGGGCGTGCCGCTCGGCGTGACCGTCAACCCGGGCGATGGTGCACTCAGTCTCGGCTGGAAGCCGCCGGCCAGTGACGGCGGTGCCGCGATCCAGGCGTACAGCGTGGAGTTGACCCCTGCGGTTCCCCCGGCCGACGTCACGGTAACCGGCACGGTGGCACTGGTGCGCAATCTGACCAACGGTATCAATTACCAGGTCAGCGTGCGCGCCAGCAATGCCGCCGGCAGCGGTCCGGCCAGCACCCCGGTCAGTGTGCAACCCGCAGCCGCCGTGAACAACGGCTACACGCCCATTACCATTCAGGGCGATAACAGCCCCAGTGGCATCTACGATCCGTCGATTTTGCGTGCCAGCAACGGTGTGCTGTGGCTATCCTATTCCAGCGTCGACTATCACAACAATGGCAACGGACAGCTCGTGCAGGATGTCGGCACCCGCATTGCACGCAGCGACGACGACGGCAACACCTTCAGCCACGTCGCGACCATCGCCATACCCACTGCTGCCACAGTAACGGATACCGATCCGAACCTGAGCGCCTGCGGCGCGCCGGCCTGTACGGGACGCTGGATCTATGAAACCTCCTGGCTGATCGAGGACAGCACGGAGCCCGACCCCAACCGGCGCTTCAAGCTGTTTGCGCACAAGTATTTCCTGTATCCGCCCGGCACGACGAATCGCACGCTGTATCATCTTGGCGTCATCGTGATGTGGACGGCCAGCGCGCCCGATGGCCTGTGGTCTGTTGAGACACCGCTCATTGGCTGGAACCTGACGCCGCCGGAGCTGACGCCGCTGCACGTGGTGAACGCGGCCATGCATCCCGCGCTGGGGGACTGCCTGCTGGTGGCCGAGGGCGGCGCCACGGTGCGTGCCGGGGTGATCGACTTCGTGCTCGCCTGCCCCTTCATCGATGCAACGGCGGGTAATGCCGTGCGTCAGAAGATCGTGCGCCTGCGCAGTACCGACCACCTCAACACGGTGGACTACGTGACCACCCTGCTGGAGGCGGACGACGCGGCCCCGTACGGCGGTGCGGGTCATTTCAGCGCCCCGGCACTGATCGCGCGCGACGACAACGCGCCGCTGCTGCTGGTCACCCCGGTGATCAGCGACGTCTACGCCGGCAGCCTGGTGTTCCCCTTCACCGATGATGGCAGCGCGGGCGTGTTCCGCACCGGCGGCCTGCCCGAGACCATCCTGTTCGCGCCGGTCGCCGCCGCCGGGCATATCGGAGGCGCCAGCAGCTACGACGGCAGCCTGGGTACGCAGGGCATCCTGCAATCCGATGCCACGCTCGGCGCCACCCTGCTCGATACCCGCTTTGATATCGTCGCGACACATGTACTTCTGAGGTAATCGGTTGACTGGCAGCACGACATGACAGGGATCGAATGTCCTTATTCGATTATGTCTCCAACCCCGTTTTATCCCAGCAACCTCAGACACCCCGCCTCGTCCAGCACCTCGACGCCGAGTTCGACGGCCTTGTCGTATTTCGAGCCGGGGTTGTCGCCGGCGACGACGTAGTCGGTTTTCTTCGACACGCTGCCGCTGACCCTGGCACCTGCGGCCTGCAGCTTCGCCTTCATGTCATCGCGCGGCATGGACAGCGTGCCGGTGAGCACGAAGGTCTTGCCGGCCAGCGGGGCGTGTTTTGGTTTTTTCACGGCCGGCCAGTGAATGCCGGCCTCGATGAGCTTGTCGATGACATCGCGGTTGTGTTGTTCGGCGAAGAAATCGACGATGCGCTGCGCCACCACCGGGCCGATGTCGTGGATGGCCTGCAGGGTCTCGAGATCGGCGTGCATCAACGGTTCGAGGTCGCCGCACTCGCGCGCCAGGATCTGCGCCGTGCTTTCGCCCACCTCGCGGATGCCGAGGGCGTAGATGAAACGCTCCAGCGTGGTGGTGCGGCTCCTGTCCAGCGCCGCGACCAGGTTGGCGGCCGATTTCTCCGCCATGCGCTCCAGCCCGGCGAGCTGCTCGACCGTTAGCGCGTACAGGTCGCTGACATTGTCGATCAGTTTCGTCTCTACCAGCTGCTCGACCAGCTTGTCACCCAGCCCCTCGATGTCCATGGCGCGGCGCGAGGCAAAGTGCTTGATGGCCTCGCGGCGTTGCGCGGCGCAGTACAGGCCGCCGCTGCAGCGGGTTGCGGCCTCGCCCTCGACGCGCTCCACGTGCGAGCCGCAGACCGGGCAGCGCGTCGGCATTTTGAAGCGCCGCGCACCCTTCTTGCGCAGCTCCGCGTTTACCTTGACCACCTCGGGGATCACGTCCCCGGCGCGGCGCACGATTACGGTGTCGCCGATAC
>JBATJF010000169.1:0-4092 GCA_049668345.1 Gammaproteobacteria bacterium | reverse complement strand
TGTACAGGCGCTGCGAGCCTTCCGGTGCAGTCTCTTCGTTGCAGGGCCACTGGATGCCGCGGCTGGCCTCGATCCTGTCGTAGCTCATGCCGGAGTAGTCGAGCATGCGTCCCTTCGACAGTATCCTGAGTTCGTCGAAGACACCCTCGGCGGTTTCCGGGAATCGCATTTTACGGCCCTGTTCGAAACGCCTGGCCGTCTCGTTGAAGATCCACAGGTCGGTCTTCGAGTCGCCGTGCGGCTTGCAGACGTTGCGGATCAGGTTCACGCGCCGCTCGGTGTTGGTGAAACAACCTTCCTTTTCCGCCCACACCGCGGCCGGCAGGAACACGTGGCTGTACTCGTTGGTCTCGACATCGCGGTAGGCGTCCTGCACCACCAGGAATTCCAGCTTCTCGAGTGTTTTGCGGATGCGCGCGGTGTTCGCCATCGACGTCATCGGGTTGGTGGCGATCAGCCACAGGCCCTTGATCTGGCCGGTCTCGATGGCCGGCAGGATGTCAGTCATGAACATGCCGCGCTGTTTCGGAAAAAACTCCGGGTCGATGCCCCAGAACTGTGCGATCTCCTCGCGATCCTGTTCCTTTTCCAGCGCACGGTAGCCGGGCAGGCCGGAGCAGGACGACCACTCCCGCGTGCCCATGGCATTGCTCTGGCCGGTGATGGACAGCGAGCTTCCGCCGGGCTTGCCGATGTTGCCCGTGATGAGATTCAGGTTGTTGATCGCCACGACGCCATCGGAGCCATGCGTGCTCTGGTTGATGCCCATGGTCCAGATGGTCATGGCCGCACCGGCCTTGCCATACACGCGCGCGACGTTGCGGATGGTATCTGCATCGATGCCGCAGATGCCGGAGGCCGTGACCGGGTCGTAATCCGCTACCTGCGCGGCGAATTCATCAAAGCCCTGCGTGTGTGCCTCGATATAGCCGCGATCCTCCAGGCCTTCCTCGAGGATCACGTTTGCCAGTGCGTTGAGCAGCACCAGGTCGGTACCGGGCGCAACGGGCAGGTGAATGTCGGCGAACTGCGCGAACATGGTCACGCGCGGATCGACCACGATAATCGGGAATTTCCGCTGCTCGCGCACCTGCTGCAGGCGCCAGTAAATGATCGGGTGCTGTTCCGGCAGGTTGGAACCGAACGCCAGCAGGCAGTCGGTGTGCTCGAAATCGTCGTAGCAGCCGGGCGGGCCGTCGGACCCGAACGAGCGCTTGTAGCCGGATACTGCCGATGACATGCACAGCGTGGTGTTGCCGTCGTAGTTGTTGGTGCCGATGACGCCGCGCGCCAGCTTGCCCAGCGTGTAGAACTCCTCGGTCATGATCTGGCCGGTGGAGACGATGGAAAATGCGTCGCGCCCGTACATCTGCTGGATGCGCTTGATCTCGTCGGTGGTTTTATCCAGCGCGACATCCCAGCTTGTTTCCGTGAACGCTTCCCAGCGGTTGTCGCGGATCAGCGGCCTGTCACCGCGCCCGGCGGTCTTGCGGAACAGTTCGTGTTCGAAGATGCCCTTGATGCACAGCTTGCCCCGATTCACGTCGGCATTTGCGACGCCGCGCGATGCGACCGGTTCACCGTCCGCATCCAGTCCCACCTCGATCGAGCAGCCGGTGGAGCAATAGCCGCAGGTGGCATATCGCCATTCCCTGACACCCTTGTCGGTGATTTTTACCGGGTTTTTTTTGTTGCGACCGAACAGCATGATGGATGACCCTGCTCGTTAACCGGTCAGGCCGCCGCTTCCGAGCCGGCCGATAATGCCAGGTAAACCCGGCCATCCTCGACCCGGGTGGCAAAGGTATTGGTGCAGCCTTCATCCGGACCCAGCGCCTGACCGCTGGCCAGATCGATCTTCCAGTTGTGCAGCGGGCAGCTCACCGAGGTGCCATGCACGATGCCCTGCGACAGCGGTCCTCCGCGGTGCGGGCACTCGTCCCTGATGGCGAACACTTCATCCAGCGCGGTGCGAAACAGCGCGATGTTCATGGTATCGGTTTTCAGCACGCGTGCGCCGAGTCGCGGGATGTCTTCAAGTTTTGCGATTTCAGTCCAGTTGGTCATGGTGCTACCTTTCACAGGATTTGCCACAGAGGGCGCAGGGTACACAGAGAAATCAATGTAAGACCTTTGTTGAATACTTGCTGAATGCAGCTTGTGCAGATACTTCATATTCCGTTGTTTCCGTCCATTCAGGGCAGCGTACGCTTTCAGGAATCGATTTCTCGGCCTGTTGCAGATCGTATTCCTGCAAGCCCAGTTCAAGGTTGACGTCAATTTTGATTTTCATCTCTGTGGCCTCTGTGTCTCTGTGGCAATGGGTTTGTTACGCGATCTTCAGGGGTGTGAATTCGTGTGATGCGAAACCGTCGGCGCGTTCCTTCCAGGGGTCGGTCTGCGAGAACTGCTGTGAATAGAGGAAGCGCTCGTACAGTGCCTTGCGGCCTTCCGTATCATCCAGGATCCTGCCCTTGATATAGCTCAGGCTGACACGTTCAACCCACGGTGCGGTGCGTTCCAGGTAGTGAGCTTCCTCGCGGTACAGCTGGGTAAACGCGCCGCAGTATTCCTTCACCTGTTCCTCGGTCTCGACCTTGGTGAGCAGGTCGGTGATGCGCACCTTGATGCCGCCGTTGCCGCCGATGTGCAATTCGTAACCGGAGTCGACGCACACCACGCCGAAGTCCTTGATGGTGGCCTCGGCACAGTTGCGCGGACAGCCCGACACCGCCATCTTGTATTTATGCGGCATCCACGAGCCCCAGGTCATCTGCTCCAGCTGTACGCCAAGCCCGGTGGAGTCCTGGGTGCCGAAACGACACCAGGTCTTGCCGGCACAGGTTTTCACCGTGCGCAGCGCCTTGGCATAGGCATGACCCGAGACCAGCCCGGCATCGGACAGGTCCTTCCACATCAACGGCAGGTCTTCCTTTTTCACGCCGAACATGTCGATACGCTGGCCGCCGGTGACCTTGACCTCCGGCACCTGGTACTTGTCACAGGCATCGGCGATGGCGCGCAGCTCGTCCGGCTTGCACAGCCCGCCGAACATGCGCGGCACCACCGAGTAGGTCCCGTCCTTCTGGATGTTGCCGTGCGCGCGCTCGTTGATGAAGCGTGACTGCGCATCGTCCTGGTATTCGCCGGGCCAGTAGGCCAGCAGGTAGTAATTGAGTGCCGGGCGGCAGGCGGCGCAACCGTCCGGGTTCTTCCACTCCAGGAAATTGCGCACCGCAGGCATATCCTTCAGTTCGTTCTGCTTGATGGCCGCGATCACCTCGTCGTGGCTGTACTGGGTGCACTTGCACATCGGCTTCCTGTTCGGAGAGGCATCGTAGCCTTCGCCAACCGTGCCGGCGAGCAGTGCCTCGACCAGCCCGGTGCAGGAACCGCAGGAACTGGAAGCCTTGGTATGCGCGCGGACATCATCCAGCGTGAACAGGCCGTGCTTGCTGATGGCATTGACGATATCGCCCTTGCACACGCCGTTGCAGCCGCAGATCTCTGCCGAGTCCGGCAGCGACATGACGCGCGTTTCGTCGCCGTGGCCGGCATCACCCAGGTCGTGCTGGCCGAACAGCAGGGTCTTGCGAAAATCCGCGATGCCGGTGCCCTCGCGCATCAGCTGGAAATACCAGCTGCCGTCGATGGTGTCGCCGTACAGCACCGCACCCTTGACCCGGTTGTCGCGGATGACCAGTTTCTTGTAGTTGCCGGCGGCATCGTCCTGCAATACCAGTACCTCGTCGCCCTCGGATTCGTTGAACTCGCCGGCCGAGAACAGGTCGATGCCGGTGACCTTGAGCTTGGTCGAGGTGACCGAGCCCTTGTAATGGGAATAGCCAAGGCCGGCGAGCTGGTTGGCCGCAACCTTGCCCTGCTCGAACAGTGGCGCGACCAGGCCGTAGGCGATGCCGCGATGCTGAGCGCATTCGCCGACCGCGTAGATGCGCGGGTCGTACGTCTGCATGACGTCGTTCACCACGATGCCGCGCTCGCAGTACAGGCCGGCACTCTTCGCCAGGGCGGCATTCGGCACGATGCCGACACCCATTACCACCAGGTCGGCCTCGACTTCGCTGCCATCCT
>JBATJF010000168.1:0-1884 GCA_049668345.1 Gammaproteobacteria bacterium | reverse complement strand
TGATGTCCGGTGCTTCACCCGGGTCCAGTTTGCCGGCGGGCAGTTCCCACAGCCAGCCGCCACCGGCGTGCCGGTATTGCCACAGCAGGCAGACCTGGTCGTGCTCGTCGAGTGCCACAACGGCGGCACCGCCCGGGTGGTGGACGATCTCGAGTTCTGCGGCGACCCCGTTCGGCAGGGTAACAGAATCGATTGACAGCTTGACCAGCCTGCCTTCGAACACAGGTCTGCTTGTATCGGGCATCGCATTATCCATTGGGCATAGTGTATGACGGGGTTTGCGGCGTGCCGCTATTTCCAGGGCTCGCAGTCGGTGCCGAGGTTGACGGGTTCGATCACCAGATCGCCGCGTGGATGTCCGACGCAGCACAGGCCCTTGCCGGCATCCTCCGGGCGGACCGTCCGGGTAGTCGATCGCGCCGCTGACGATCCGGCTGATGCAGGCGCCGCAGACGCCATTGTAGCAGCCATGGGGCAGCTGGTGGATGCCCTGGCGCAGCGCAGCGTGCAGGATGGTCTCGCCAGCGGCCACCGTGAAGCGTTCGCCGGTACTCTGTATGGTCACGATAGCCGACATGGTGTAGGGTGTGCGCGCCGGGCCGGGCGCCGTTTTGTGAAAACGTGGACGAGTCCTGTCTGCATGCGCCCGATCCTGCCGGTGCAGTCGACTTTTGCCATTGATCCAGAACAAGGTACGGATTATACGGGCTTCTATAATCCGCGCTGCGCCGGCTGGCGGAGGCGGTACGTTCGATTGCACCGGCAGGCCGGGCATTTCACTCACGAAACACAAGCGCACAGAGGACTTATGATCTATCAGGTTTCAGGTGACATTCTGCTTTCCGGGGCACAGGCGATAGCGCATGGCGTGGCGCCGAAAGACCCCATGACCCAGGGACTCGCGTTGTCGCTGCATGAAAAATATCCTGCCATGCACAAGGATTACCATCACTGGTGCAACCAGCATCACCCGGATCCCGGTGCGGCCTGGATGTGGGGCGGTGCGGATGGCGTGCGTATCGTGAACCTGCTGACCCAGGAAGGCGGCTACGGACACGGCGCGCGTCCCGGCAAGGCGACGCTGAAGCATGTCAGTGATGCGCTGCGCGCACTGGCGAAGCTGGCGGCCAGCGAGTCGTTGACCTCGATCGCATTGCCACGCCTCGCCACGGGCGTCGGCGGACTGGACTGGGACGAGGTCTGGCCGGTCGTGCAGGACCGCCTCGGCGACCTCGATATCCCGGTTTACGTCTACACGGAATTCCACGCCGGCCAGCCGGCCAGCGAGCCGGGACTCTAGCGCCGGTTGCCGGGCCTGCGTGCAGGGTTGCATAGCGTCCCTGCACACGGCCCACGCCAGCCTGACCCGGTACCGCCCCGGTAGCGCAGGTGGCTTGCGCCGCGGGCCAGTGCCCGCGGCATCGCCCGAGCCGGTATACTCCCAGCGCGATGCTGTCGTATCTCCTCCAGCGGCTGTTCGGTGCCTGCCTCGTGATCTTCGGGGTGGTCAGCATCGTATTCCTGCTCATTCACCTCGTGCCGGGCGATCCGGTGGAGATCATGCTGGGCGAATCGGCCTCCGGGGCGGACCGCGCGGCGTTGCGCACGGCGCTGGGGCTGGACCAGCCACTGGCGACACAGTACCTGGACTATCTGGGCGGACTGCTGCAGCTCGACCTCGGCACATCCATCCACCAGCGCCAGCCAGTGACGGACCTGCTGCTGGAGCGCCTGCCGGCGACCGGCCTGCTGGCGCTGGCGACACTGTGCGTGACGGTGCTGCTGGCGTTGCCGCTGGGCATCGTTGCCGCCATCCGGCGCAACACCGCCTGGGACAGTGCGGCGATGGGTATTTCTCTGCTCGGTATCTCCATTCCCAATTTC
>JBATJF010000167.1:0-5763 GCA_049668345.1 Gammaproteobacteria bacterium | reverse complement strand
GCAGGGTTGCCGCATGTTGTTCGGTATTCACAGTTTCCATGGTCATTTCCTCGTCAATGATGATAGGGATTGATTGTTTATCACTGCAGTCCGGGGATTGGCCTTCCATAGATCCAATGAATAACAGCCATGCTTCCCATAGCCTGTGTTAATTAGACAACTGGAACACCCGGCTACCCCGGACAGGCGGTTTTCGTGACAGCCGGGGGCATGCGGGAGATCCGCCGCGGGACAACGGTCCGCGTCGATCAAATCGCCACGGGGGCCGCCGCCGCTACGGCCACGCAAGGTGATCGCGGGACCGTGCCTGCCGCAGATTGCAGTCACAATTCCGTAACAAAACGGCGCGACCCGACAAGGGACGATGCCTTGTAACAGTTGTTGCGGGCGTAATGACTTGCGCCCTATGATTACTGCCCATGGAAAACCAGAATACGATCGTCGAACTTCAGGAATGGACGGCCACGCTGGCCGCGTCCGTCAGACGGGTGGCCTTCCAGATCCTGGAATACCTGCCATCGATTCTCGGGGCCGTGGTACTACTGCTGGTCGGCTGGGGTGTGGCGCGCCTGCTGCGGTATACAACGGAAAAGATCACCGAGAAGACCCTGGTCCGGCTTGCACACACCCGACCGATGGATACCCGTATCAAGCAGCCGCAGTCCTACAGCGCGGCGCCTCGCATCGCCAGTCGCATCGTGTTCTGGGTGACCATGCTCTTCTTCATCCTTGCGGCGGCCGAGGTGCTCGAACTGGAGGTGATCTCGGGGCTGCTTGGCGGCATCACCTCCTACCTGCCACGCCTGCTGGCGGGACTGCTGATTCTCTTCATCGGCTTGTGGTTTGGCGAGGCAACACGGGCCGTCCTCACCCGCACCAGCATCAGGGCAGGCGTAGAACAGGGTGAAATCCTCGGCCGCCTGGGTCAGGTACTGGTCCTGCTGGTCGTTTTCTCTGTCGCCGCCGGACAGATCGGTATCGACAATACCGTGCTGGTGGCACTGGTCGCGACGCTGTTCGGCGTGACCCTCGGCGCGATTGCACTTGCCTTCGCCTTTGGCGCGAAGACCACCATCGCCAACATGCTGGGTGCGCAATCCATTGCACAGGCATACCAGGCGGGCGATACGATTCGCATCGGGGATATCGAGGGGAAAGTACTGCGCATCACCCGCACGAGCCTCGTCCTCGAGACCCGGGACGGGCAGGCACTGATCCCGGCCAAGCGCTTCAGCGAAGAGGAGTCGGTCAATATTTCCGGTGGCAGCGGCGCATGAACCCCTATTCCCGTCTGAGCTCGGCCATACTGAAAAACCAGCCCGCGGCCGCGGCGCGCGTACTCGAGAATTATCCCGCCGAAACAGTGGCACGCTACCTGGCAGCCGCCAGCCTGGAAACCGCCTGCCGGGTCGTCGGTCATTTCACACCGGGTTACGCGGCAAGCTGCCTTGCCGCCCTGGAACCCGCACCCGCCGGCCGCATCCTCGGCGGGCTCCTGCCGGATTCCCAGATCACGCTGTTGCGCCAGCTCGATCACGACAAGCGCCAGTTCCTGCTGGGTGAAATGCGAGCGGACATCGCCGCATCCATACAGCGTCTGCTGCCCTGGCCCGACGGCACGGCCGGCGCCCTGATGGAAGCACCGCTGGCCAGCGTGCCTGAGGACCTGTCGGTTCGACATGCCCTGAAACGCATCAAGCGCATCCGGCGCGGCATGAAATTCTATCTCTATGCCACCAATATCAGGGGGCAACTGGCGGGCGTGGTGACCCTGCACGAGCTGCTTAATTCACTGCCGACCAGCACGATCAGCCAGGTGATGCACAGGCACGTCACCAGCCTTCCTCCCACGCTGTCGATACAGGCCGTTCTTGACAGCCCCTACTGGCAGGAATATCACGCCATGCCGGTAACGGATGGAGACAACATCCTGCTCGGCGTGATCCGGCAGAAGAGCCTGCGACGCCTCGAGGAACAGCTGCGGCAGACGGGCGCCGTCAGCAACGGCCTGGGGACTGTCATGGCCGTGGGGGAATTGTTCTCTGTCACGGCAGTCCAGTTGCTGTCCGCCCTGATAAGCACCGGCAGATCACTGGCGGAGCGGGATCCCCGTGACTGAGCTGCGGACCATCTCGCATGCCCTGACGGATGCCTTCATCGAAAAATTCCCCCAGGAGGCGACCGAAGCACTGGAAACGGCGCCCGCCGACGAGATCGTCCAGCTGTTGCACTCCCTGCCCCCGGACCGGGGGGCACAGATCCTGGGGCGCATATCGACGGCACTCGCCACGTCGGTATTGAAAAAACTGCAGCCGGATCAAGCCAGGCGAAACCTGGCCGTCATGGACCCGGTTGGCGCGGCGTTGCTGCTCGGCAGCCTGGACCCGGAAAGCAGGGAGCTGCAACTGGACCAGCTGGATGCAGGGCTGGCCAGGGAACTCCGCGATCTCATGTCCTATCCGCAGGCCAGCGCGGGACGCCTGATGCAGCCCCGCCCGCCGAGCATTCCCGCACATCTGACCGTCAAGCAGGCATTGCGCCGCTTGCGCCGGCTGCCGGCGCGCGACACGGCCGTCCTGGTAGTGACGGATGACAGCGGCAGATTGCTCGGCCTGGTGGATCTGGCCGACGTCGTCCACGCAGACCCCGGCGCCCGGCTCGAGACCCTCGTGCAAATCACCACCCCGGTGCGCGTAAATGCGCTGACACCCCGGGAAGAAATCATTGACCTGTTCTCGCGTTACCGGCTGAGGCTGCTGCCAGTCGTCGACATCGAGAACCGCCTGCTCGGCATCATCCACCAGTCCACCGTGATCAAGGCCGCTCAGGAAGAGGCGGCAGCGGACCTGCAGGCCATGGTCGGCGTGAGCCGCGACGAGCGGGCGCTGTCCTCCCCCCTGCTCGCGATGCGCAAGCGCCTGCCCTGGCTCAACATCAACCTGCTGACCGCCTTTCTGGCCGCCTCGGTGGTCGGAATTTTCGAGGACACCATTGCGCAATTCACGGCGCTGGCCGTGTTGCTGCCGGTCGTTGCCGGGCAGTCCGGCAATACGGGCGCCCAGGCCCTGGCCGTCATTATGCGCGGACTGGCGGTGCGGGAGATCCGGGTACGTCACTGGCAACGCGTACTGCTGAAGGAAGTGCTGGCCGGCATGTTGAATGGCATTGCCATCGCGCTGGTTACGTCGCTCGGTGTCCTGTTATGGAGCCGCTCGGCAGGTCTCGCCGCGGTGATCGGCGTGGCCATGGTGATATCGATGGCACTGGCGGGACTGTCCGGCGCCGCAATCCCGCTGCTGCTGACGCGCCTGGGCCAGGACCCGGCCCAGTCGGCCTCCATCATCCTGACAACGGTGACCGACGTGGTCGGCTTCTTCAGCTTCCTCGGTCTGGCATCATTGTTCTCCGGATTGTTGTAAAGTACGCGAGATCCTTTCCGCCACGACCGGCGAGTACAGCTCCCCGCTATTGTCGACTATCGATATGGTTCACACACCCGGCAATTCTTCCAGCGCGCTCGCCCTGCTCGTACTGCTGGCAGCGGTATTACTGCCTTGCCAGACGCCAGCACAGCCACAGGAAAACCCGGTCCAGGGCTTCGCCACCGATAGCAGGCTGCAGAGCGCGGCGGAGAATCTGGCATCCATCCAGCACTCCGTCGAGGCCAAACGCAACACCCTTCGCGAGCTCAGGGGAAAGCTGAAATCGCTGGAGGACGTAACCGAGCGGCAGGATGCCGAACAGAAGATCGAGCGCATCAGGAATGAAATAGCGGAACTGCAGCAGTCATTCGAGCATATCGCGCTTGGCAATATCAATCTGTCGGTCCTGGCAGACCAGCCCGAACAGCCGATCGACTGGCGCGAGGAAATCGAGCAGATCAGCCGTCCACTCCTGTCCTCACTCAAGGAACTGACCGCGAAACCGCGCCAGCTGGACAGCCTGCGCCGGGATATCGAGCGACGCGAAAACCAGCTCAGGGTCATCGACAAGGCGCTGGAATCGATCCGGTCATTCTCGACCCGGGATCTCCCGCCCGCGGCAGCCGACCCGATCAGGCAGTTGCTGGCCACCTGGGAGCAGCGCCGGGACGATACGGAACGCGCCCTGGAGATATCCCTTTTCAAGCGCGACAGCCTGAAATCGGAAGGCATTGCGTGGCGGGCTTCGACCGGGGAGGCGCTTAAGGAATTTTTCACCGGCCGCGGCCTCACCCTGCTGCTGGCCATTGCCATCAGCACGCTCATCTGGCTGCTCCTGAAGCTGATGCTCAGGGTCTACCTGGGATGGGCCTATCGGACCCCGCGCGATATCGGCGTCACCCGGGCCCCGCTGGTACTTTACAGCTTCCGGCTGGCCACGGCGGCCCTCATCATACTGGCCACGCTCATGGTGTTTTATGTGCGTGGCGACGTCCTGTTTCTCACCCTCGCCCTGATCGTGCTGGCCGGCGCCGCACTCGCCCTGCGGCAGACCCTCCCCCGCTACGCCGCGGAAATACGGCTGTTGCTGGGTGTCGGCCCGGTACGCGAACATGAACGGCTGGTGCTGGACGGCATTCCGCTCCTGGTGGAATCGCTCAGCGTCTTTTCGGTGCTGAGGAACCCCGCCCTCGAGGGCGTCGTGCGGCTGCCCCTGCATGCCATGAATGAGTTTGCATCGCGGCCTGCCGGCGAGGAGCCCTGGTTCCCCTGCCAGCCGGGGGACTTCCTGCTCCTCGACAACGGCAGTCTCGGCAGGGTGTTGCGCCAGACCATCGAACTGGTCGAGATCGGTATTCAGGACGCCGTGCTCCAGGTCCGTACCCGCGACCTGCTCGGGCAGAATGTCCGTAACCTGTCGCGCGAGGGCTTCGGCATCGCCGGCACCTTCGGTATCGACTACCAGCACCAGGCCATCTGCCTGGACACGGTGCCCGGCCGCTTCCGCGAAGCGATTCTCGAGCGCTTCCGGCAGGCGGGATTCGGCGACGACATCCGGGACATCCTGGTCGAATTCAAGACCGCCGGCGCCAGTTCGCTGGACTACCAGATCTACCTGGTGCTGAAGGGCAGCGCGGCGAAGTGGTATTTCAAGGCACAGCGCCTGGTGCAGCAGGCCTGTGTGGACACCTGCAACCGCGAGGGCTGGGTGATCCCGTTCACCCAGATCACCGTCCACACGGCGGAGTCCGGACAGGAACAAGTGGCTGGCGTCACCGCGCAGCAAGCTGCCGGCCCGGCCGCAGACTGACCCCGGAGCGGCCGGAGCCCCGGACCAGCGCCGTCAATTGCCACGCGGCCCGTTATCAACGCGGGCATGTCCCGCAAAGCGTCACGCATCAAGAGGATTCGCTCCGGCCGCGGCAATTGCTCCATGCATCGCCCGAGGCGCCTGCTGTTGATGCTCTACCTCCTGCACCCCACCGATCGAGATAGACGCACCCGCGGGAGCGGCCGTTGTCCGCGAAGATTCAGGCACCGGCAACCGTGCACGAACAATTGTCGTCAGGTCGTCAGCCGACGGTAGATATCCGATACCTTGAGCGGCAGCTTGCGCACCTCGTCGATGACGGCATAGTTCACCGCGCCGTACATGTGTGGCAGGTAGTCGCGCGCCTCGCTGTCGATGGTGATGCAGAAGGAGTGGATACCTGTGCGCTTGGCCTCGATCAGCGCCTGGCGCGTGTCCTCGATGCCATAGGCGCCGCGGTAGGTATCGTAGTCGTCCGGCTTGCCGTCGGACAACGTTATCAGCAGCTTGGTGCGCGCCTCGACCTCGTTC
>JBATJF010000166.1:0-6740 GCA_049668345.1 Gammaproteobacteria bacterium | reverse complement strand
CCACCGTGGACCCGAAAAAGAATGCCGCCATCGGCTACTGCTTCGGCGGCAGCGTCGTACTGGAGATGGCGCGCCAGGGCGAGGATCTCGCCGGGGTGGTGAGTTTCCACGGCAGCCTCGGCGGGCTTGGCCCGGTCAGTGACAAGGTGAAGGCGAAGATCCTGGTTGCCAATGGCGCCGATGATCCGTTCGTGACGGCGGAGCAGATCGAGCTCTTCAGGCAGGACATGGACGCCGCGGGTGCGGACTACGACTTCATCAGCTATCCCGGTGCAAAGCACAGTTTCACCAACCCGGACGCAGACGGCATCGGAAAAGAATTCGGCTTGCCGCTGGCCTACAATGCCGACGCCGATGCGGCATCGTGGCAGGCGATGCGGGATTTCCTCAAGACTATCTTCAAATGACCGTGCAGCGGGTCGTGGGCGGTTTTCACGCCGGCCGGTTGCACGTACAACCTGCCCCGGGCGGTGCCGGCGATTTCAGTTCGAGGCACCCGGCCAGCCGGTTCACCCCGCGAGGCCCCCTCTCTGCATCCGGGACTGCTGCCCTGTCCTGCCGTCCCGGAGCACACTTACCCGGTAGTCATTGCAAGCGATTAACAGCTGAAAATCCCGTCTTGTATTGAGGTTCCATGCCGGTTACGACACTATTGACAGTCTGCGACTGACAATACTGAGAGGAGCGAGACCCCATGGATAAAGGCGTGATCAATATCGCTGTTTTGTTGCTGATACTTGTATGCTTCTGGATCTTCTTTCTCTGGATGAACTCCCGCAAGCTTAACAGCGATATCAAGCAGGTCGCACAACAGCACAGTCTCATACGGCATGACGACCATGTGCGCAATCTGTGCAGGGCCATCCATCTGATCAATCCGAACGTCTCGGCCGGCGTCGATTTCGTCATCCGGCATGATCGCCCGGACCGGGACCCGGTCATCGCCCGATGGAATGCCGATGCCCCGCGACCGACAGACGAACAAATAGCGAGCGCACTGAAAGAGGTCGCGAGTACCTACCACGAGCAGGAATACGCCGATATGCGCCGGGCCGAATACCCGAGCGTGGAGGAGCAGCTGGAGGCGGCCTACGAGGCACGCCAGGGTAACAACGCCAGGCAGCTCGAGGTCGACGAGAAGATCCGCCGCGTCAGGGAGAAATACCCCAAGTCGGACGAGTGTGGGTAGACTGGCGCGGGGGCATGCACTGGGCTTGTATGCCCTGCCAGCGCCGGTCCGGACATCAGACGCACGACGTCAGAGCGGCACCCAGCTGCCATCCTGCTGCCGGCAGGCACGGCCGTACACCTGTTCCAGTCGCCCACCAATCGAGGCACGCGTGCTGTATTCACGGCAATAGCGGCCATCCGGGGCGCGGTAGGTGTTCTGCGGTGTCACCTGGTAGTCGGTGCCGTTGTCCGGATTGCGCCAGCGGACCGGGGTCCGGTCGGGTGCGTGCTCCAGGGTCTGGCCGATGCATTGCTGGTCGCTGGCATTCATGCTGCGGCCGATCGACCGGCCGACCAGGATGCCGATAACCGTACCGGCGATAGTTGCTGCGGTACGGCCCGATCCCTTGCCGATCTGATTACCGGCGATGCCGCCGACCACGCCGCCCAGCAAGGCACCGAGCGTGTCGCGATCGCAGCGTCCGCCAAGAATGAATCGATTCTCGTACTCACGACCGTGCCAGGGCAGGATTGGCGGATAGTCATGCTGATCCTGGTGCTTGTTGCGGTAGCCGTGCGCGGGTGCCCACGGTGGCGGCTTGGCCAGTACCGGACTGGCGATAGTCAGTACCAGTGTTGCGGCCAGTGCGGATTTCACGATGCCTTTCAGTCTCTGATTCATGATTGCCCTGCTCCCGGGAAAGATGGTCTTGAATAGTCAATTGAAACACGGGGTGAATACTGTGCGCTGTCGCCGGTTTCATCCTGTCCTGGCGGCAGATTTGTCGCCAACCTGAGTCACGCTGGCAAAACCCGGCCCGGAATCCGGCAGCTGTCATGGGCGCGCTGACCTTGCCGTCCGGCTGTGACGCGATGCTTGACGAAGGCGACCAGGGAATGTGCACGATGCGTCAAACCTCGTAGCCCAGCACCGGCGACAGCCAGCGTTCCGCCTCGCTGAGGCTCATGCCCTTGCGTTTTGCGTAGTCCTCGACCTGGTCGCGGCCGATCTTGCCGATACCGAAGTAGCGCGCCTCGGGGTGCGCGAAGTACAGGCCGGACACGGAGGCCGTCGGCAGCATGGCAAAGCTCCCGGTGAGCGTCATACCGGCATTGCCGGCGGGATCGATCAGTTCCCAGAGGGTGGCCTTCTCGGTGTGGTCCGGGCACGCCGGATAGCCGGGCGCGGGGCGGATGCCGCGGTATTCCTCGCGGACCAGTTCCTCGTTGCTCAGGCTCTCCGCCGGTGCATAGCCCCAGAATTCCTGGCGCACGCGTTCATGCATGCGCTCGGCGAAGGCCTCGGCCAGCCGGTCGGCCAGCGCCTTGAGCAGGATGCTGTTGTAGTCGTCGTGGTCGGCCTCGAAGGCGGCGACCCGTTCCTCGATGCCGATGCCGGTAGTGACGGCGAAGGCGCCGATATAATCCTCGACGCCCGAGCCTTCAGGTGCGATGAAATCGGCCAGCGCGTAGTCGGGCGCGTCGCCGCGGTGTGCCATCTGCTGGCGCAGGGTGTGGAACACGGTGCGCACGCTGCTGCGCGAATCATCGGTATACAGTTCGATGTCGTCATCGTTGACGGTACTGGCCGGAAACAGGCCGATCACCGCCCGCGCCCGCAGCCATTTTTCGTTGACGATCTTTTTCAGCATGGCGTTGGCGTCCTCGTACAGGCGCGTGGCCTCGCTGCCGACGGTCGCGTCATCGAGGATCTGCGGGAACCTGCCGGAGAGTTCCCAGGCCTTGAAGAACGGGCTCCAGTCGATGTACCGGACCAGTTCGGCCAGGGGATAGTCGTCGAATACCCTGAGCCCGGTGAACGCGGGCTTCGTCACCTTGTAGTGGCTCCAGTCAGTAGTGAACCTGTTGGCGCGCGCCTGCGCCAGGCTCAGCAGTTTGCGTTCCTGTTGCTGGGCGGCGCGCTGTTCGCGCAGCGCCTGGTAGGTGTCCTTGATGTCCTGGATGTAGGCCGTGCGCCGGTCCTCGCTCAGCAGGCTGCTGGCCACCCCCACGGCGCGCGAGGCATCCGGCACGTAGACTACTGCGCCAGCGTAGTTCGGATCGATCTTCACTGCCGTGTGGATGCGCGAGGTGGTTGCGCCACCGATCAGCAGCGGCAGCGTGAAACCCCGGCGCTGCATCTCTCGCCCGATGTGCACCATCTCGTCCAGCGAAGGCGTGATCAGCCCGGACAGGCCGATAATATCGACCTGTTTCTCCTTTGCCGTTGTCAGGATGGTCTCGGCCGACACCATGACGCCGAGATCGATGACCTCGTAACTGTTGCACTGCAGCACCACGCCGACGATGTTCTTGCCGATATCGTGCACGTCGCCCTTCACCGTTGCCATCAGAATGGTGCCATTGGTTTGCCTGGCATCGCCCTTCTCCGCTTCCATGTACGGCATCAGGTAGGCGACGGCCTTTTTCATGACGCGCGCGGACTTCACCACCTGCGGCAGGAACATCTTGCCGGCACCGAACAGGTCGCCGACCACGTTCATGCCGTCCATCAGGGGACCCTCGATGACATCCAGTGGCCGGCCGGCCTTCAGGCGTGCCTCCTCGGTGTCCTGCTCGATGAAATCCGTGATGCCCTTGACCAGCGCGTGCGCCAGGCGCTTGTTGACCTCCCACTCGCGCCATTCCTGGGTCTCGGCCTGCTGTACGCCCTTGCCGTCACCGCGGAACAGCTCGGCGATCTCCAGCAGCCGCTCCGTGGCATCGGGACGGCGGTTCAGCACTACATCCTCGACGCGTTCGCGCAGTTCCCCGGGGATCTCGTCGTAGATGGCCAGCTGGCCGGCGTTGACGATGCCCATGTCCATGCCGGCCCTGATGGCGTGATAGAGGAACACGGCGTGGATCGCCTCGCGCACCGGGTTGTTGCCGCGGAACGAGAACGACACATTGGACACACCGCCGGACACCAGCGCATGCGGCAGCTTCGTCTTGATGTCGTGCGTGGCCTCGATGAAATCGCGGCCGTAGTTGTTGTGCTCCTCGATGCCGGTGGCGACTGCGAAGATGTTCGGGTCGAAGATGATGTCTTCCGCCGGGAAGCCGACCTGTTCGGTCAGGATCCGGTAGGCGCGCTGGCAGATCCCGAACTTGCGCGCGCGGGTGTCGGCCTGGCCCTGTTCGTCGAAAGCCATGACAATGGCAGCGGCGCCATAACGCCGGACCAGTTGAGCATGCCGGATGAATTCCGCCTCGCCCTCCTTCAGGCTGATGGAGTTCACCACGCCCTTGCCCTGGATGCATTTCAGGCCGGCCTCGATGATCTCCCACTTGGAAGAGTCGATCATGATCGGCACGCGCGAAATGTCCGGTTCGGCGGAGACCAGGCTGAGGAAGCGCACCATGGCCGCCTTCGAGTCCAGCATGCCCTCGTCCATGTTGACATCGATGATCTGGGCGCCGTTTTCCACCTGCTGGCGCGCCACGTCCAGCGCGGTCTCGTAGTCGCCTTCCATGACCAGGCGCTTGAACAGGGCCGAGCCGGTGACGTTGGTGCGTTCGCCGACATTGACGAACAGCGATTCCGGACCGATGTTGCACGGCTCCAGGCCGGACAGGCGGCACTGGGCCCCGATGTCGGGCAGCTTGCGCGGCGGGTGCCGGCCGACCGCTTCCACGATGGCCTTGATGTGTGCCGGTGTGGTGCCGCAGCAGCCGCCGATGATGTTGACGAAACCGTTCGCCGCCCAGTCGGCGAGTTCACGCGCCATGGCCTCCGGCGTCTCGTCGTATTCGCCGAATTCGTTCGGCAGGCCCGCGTTGGGGTGCGCGGAGACAAAGGTTTCCGAGATGCCCGACAGCTCTTCCACATACTGGCGCAGTTGCTCGGCGCCCAGTGCACAGTTAAGACCGACCGACAGCGGCCGCGCATGACGCAGCGAGTTGTAGAAGGCCTCGGTCAGCTGACCGGTCAGCGTGCGCCCGGACTGGTCGGTGATGGTGCCCGAGATCATCACCGGCAGGCGGGTGCCGGATTCCTCGAAGAATTGTTCCACGGCGAACACAGCCGCCTTGGCATTCAGCGTGTCGAAGATGGTCTCGATCAGCAGCAGGTCGACGCCGCCCTCGACCAGTCCGTGGGTCGATTCGACGTAGGCCGCGACCAGGTCGTCGAAGCTGATGTTGCGGAACCCGGGGTCGTTGACGTCCGGCGAAATCGACGCGGTGCGGTTGGTCGGCCCGAGCACGCCGGCCACGAAGCGTGGCTTGTCCGGCGTCTGCTGCGTGAAATCATCTGCGACACCGCGCGCCAGACGCGCAGCGGCCACATTGATTTCATGGCTCAACTCCTCCATGCCGTAGTCGGCCATCGCCACGCGTGTGGCGTTGAAGGTGTTGGTCTCGAGGATGTCCGCGCCGGCCTCGAGGTACTGGCGATGGATATCGGCAATGATCTGCGGTCGGGACAGCACCAGCAGGTCATTGTTGCCCTTCAGGTCACTCGGCCAGTTGCTGAAACGCTCGCCGCGGTAGTCCGCTTCGCCAAGCTTGTGGCGCTGGATCATGGTGCCCATGGCGCCGTCCAGGAACAGGATGCGTTGCTCGAGTAATTTTGTGATTTTTGTCATTGCTAACAGCAAGCTGGCTTTAAACGTGGAAGTCTAACATGGACGTTTTGGATAATTGCATTGATCCTTAACTGAAAACAGCTGTTGTCGCGAACGACGGGGATACCCCATCGCAGCGCCCTGTAATTCGCAAGACCACAAAATAACGGGGTGCTCCATGTATTCATACCCCATATCTAGTACTATAATCGGTTAGCAGTAAAGTTACTGAATTATTTCCTAAAATCAGGAGCAGGCGTTGATCGGTAAACGTCACGACATGAAACGCACACGCGCCATGCTGGCTCTGCTCTGTGCCCTGCTCGGGCCGGGTGACGTGCGTGCCGCGTCGGACGACATGTTCGGAATGATGTTCCGCATGATGCTGACCATGATGAATGTCATGTCCGATGCCATGCTGGGTAATAACATCGGCGTGGGCAACAACAACTGGACCGACAATCTTGGTGGCGGTCTGAACTCGTTCAACGTCGGCATGAACGCCTTTCCGATGATGTCGGGCTTCGCTTCGCCGTTCGATACCTTTGGCATGTCACCCTGGTCCGGGATGTCGGGTATGTCACCCTGGTCCGGGATGTCGGGCATGTCACCCTGGTCCGGGATGTCGCCCTGGTCGATGCCGGGGGGCAGCAATGCCTGGAGCAACCCGTTTGGTGGCGCCTATCCGGGCATGTTTCCGGGTAGTGGCACGCGGCCGTTCGGTAACACGACCTATGGCTACCCGTCTAACCGGGGCGCCTACGGTCCGGGCACCTGGAACCGCAGCGGCAGCCCCTATCAGGGCGCATCGATTCTCGACGGACGCTGGTACGGCAGCACCGGAGAAGTCCTCCAGATCCGCGGGAACCGCTTTAGCCTGCAGCAGGGCAAGGTCGGGATCAATGGCAACATCACAGTGCAGAACGACATTGTCAGCATGTACAGCCCCCAGACCAACTCGATGACCCGCTACACCTTCATGCGCAACCAGTCGGGACTGGT
>JBATJF010000165.1:0-2646 GCA_049668345.1 Gammaproteobacteria bacterium | reverse complement strand
CGAAACACCGGCCGGGGTGCTGGTTCCGGCCAATGCCATTCGCACCTCGGGTGACAGCGAGCAGGTGTTCGTGTTGACCGATGGGCACGCGCGCGTGCGGAGTGTAAGACTGGGACAGGCCTACTCGGACCTGCGCCAGGTGCTCGACGGGGTGAGTGCCGGTGAACGTGTCATCCTCGCGCCGCCCGGTGATCTGCAGGACGGCGACCGGGTGAAAACGGAACAGCCCGGCTAGCGCGCCCTGCGCCCGGGATTCGACGAGGTCAGGCATGGACAATCTGGTTACCCTGCGCGGCGTTACCAAAAGCTACCGGCGTGGCAAGCAGAACATCGAGGTGCTGCACGGCATTGATATGGACATCGAGCAGGGTGATTTTGTCGCCTTGATGGGGCCGTCCGGTTCCGGCAAGACCACGCTGCTCAACCTCATCGGGGGGCTGGACGGGGTAAGCGCGGGCAGCATCGAGGTGGCGGGTACGCGCATCGACCGGTTGAACAGCGGCGAGCTGGCCAGGTGGCGGGCCGCCACTATCGGTTTCGTGTTCCAGTTCTATAACCTGCTGCCGATGCTCAGCGCGCAAAAGAATGTCGAATTGCCGCTGCTGCTGACACGGCTCTCCGCCCGTGATCGCAGGCGCAATGCCGCGATCGCGCTGGCACTGGTGGGTCTTGAGGACCGCGCGCAACACCGGCCGGGCGAGTTGTCCGGTGGCCAGGAGCAGCGCGTCGCCATCGCGCGCGCCATCGTGTCCGATCCGAAGATCCTGGTCTGCGACGAACCGACCGGCGATCTCGATCGTCACACGGCTGACGAGATCATGGGTCTGCTGCAGCAGCTCAACCGCGAGCACGGCAAGACCTTTGTCATGGTGACCCACGATCCCAAGGCGGCCGGGTTTGCGCATCGCCAGCTGCACCTGGACAAGGGCACGCTCGCCGGAGACGGGTCGTGACCCGAGCCCGGCCATGAGGTTTCTGCCGCTGATCTGGGCCGCCCTGCTGCGCAAGAAGGTGCGCACCATCCTGACCTTGCTGTCGATCATCGTCGCATTTCTGCTGTTCGGGATGCTCGATGCCGTGCGCGTCGCCTTTACCGTGCGCGACAGTCTGGAGGGCGCGAGCCGGCTGGTGGTCAGTTCCAGGCTGTCGATCATCCAGCCGCTGCCCTACGCGGACCTGGCGCAGATCCAGCGTGTCCCGGGGGTGGAGCAGGTGGCATTCGCCAACTGGTTCGGCGGAATTTACCAGGACCGCAAGAATTTCTTTGCCAACTTCGCCGTGAGTCCCAACTACCTGGACATGTATCCCGAGTTCGTGCTGCCCGAGGAGCAGCGACAGGCCTTCCTCAAGACCCGTACCGGCGCCATCGTCGGCGACAATCTGGCCAGGCGTTATGGCTTCAGGATCGGCGACCGGATCCCGCTGCAGGCGACCATCTTTCCGCACAAGAACGGTGACAGCACCTGGACCTTCGATCTGGTCGGTATCTTTCGCACCCGCGAGGCCCGCGATCGCAACCAGGAAGACCAGATGCTCTTCAACTACGACTATTTCGACGAGGGCCGCACCTTCGGCCAGGGCACCGTCGGCTGGTACATGGTGAAGATCGGTGACCCGGAGCGTGCCACGGAGGTGGCCCAGGCCATCGATCGACTGTTCGCGAACTCGGCCGACGAAACCAAGACCCAGACCGAGAAGCAGTTCACCCTGGATTTCGTCAAGCAGATCGGTGATATCGGCCTGATCGTCAGCTCGATCATGGGCGCGGTGTTTTTCACCATCCTGCTGCTGACCGGCAATACCATGTCGCAGGGGGTGCGCGAGCGCATCCCGGAACTGGCCGTGCTCAAGACCATCGGCTTTTCGAACCAGAACGTGTTATGGCTGGTGCTGGGCGAATCGCTGCTGCTGGCCGCGATCGGCGGCAGCCTCGGGCTGCTGCTGGCGATGGCCGGTGCCGGCGCACTCAGTGCCGCCTTCCGCGGCGGTGCCTTTACCGTCGGCGCGCAGTCCTGGCTGACCGGCCTCATGATCATGCTGGTGCTGGGCATGGCGGTGGGTCTGCCACCGGCCTGGCGGGCGATGCGACTGCGCATTGTCGATGCCCTGAACGAGCGCTGAGGGGGGCTGCACATGCGCTGGCTGGAACAGATTCTCGAGATCACCTGGATGAGCCTGGCGACCATTCCCCGGCGACTGGGTTCCGCCCTGGTGATCGTCGGGGGTATCGCCGGTGTGGTCGGCGTGCTGGTCGCGCTGCTGGCGATAGGCGAGGGCTTCCAGGCAGTGCTCGCACAGGCCGGGCGGCTGGACGATGCGATCGTGCTGCGCAAGGGCGCGAGTGCCGAACTCAACAGCGGCCTGAGCCGCGAAGATGTCGTGCTGGTTGCGCAGGCGCCGGGCATACTCAGGGACAACACCGGTAACCCGATTGCCTCGGCCGAGGTGGTGGTGGTCGCAAACCTGCCCAAGCGCAGTTCCGGTACCGATGCCAATGTCGAAATCCGCGGCGTGGGTCAGCGTGTCTGGGAGTTACGCAGCAATGCACGCATTATCGAAGGCCGGCGTTTCGAGACCGGCAAGCGCGAACTGGTGATCGGCAAGGGCGCGCAGACCGAGTTTGCCGGGCTGGAGGTCGGCAGGACG
>JBATJF010000164.1:0-3439 GCA_049668345.1 Gammaproteobacteria bacterium | reverse complement strand
CCCTCGACCTCCACGGCAAACACGCCGGCCACCGGCGAACTGGCGCGGTGCAGGAAGATATTGGCCGTCGGAAAGCCGATGGTGCGGCCGCGCTTGTCGCCGTGCGCGACGCGCCCGCTCATGGCGTAGGGCCGTCCGAGCAGCAGCGACGCCGTCAGCAGGTCGCCGTGCGCCAGCGCCTCGCGCACGCGCGTGCTGCTGACCCGGTCATCGCCAACCCGAAAGGTACGCATGCTGGCCACCTCGAAGCCGTACTGCGCGCCGGCGTCGCGCAGGGTGGCGAAGGTTCCGGCGCGGTGTTTACCGAAACGGAAGTCATCACCGACCACCAGGTAGCGCACACCCATGCCGTCGACCAGGATTTCGCGGATGAACACCTCGGGTGCGAGCCCCGCCAGCCACCGGTCGAAACGCAGGCACACCACGCGCTCGATACCGTAGCGCTGCAGCGCCTGCACTTTCTCGCGCAGCCGGGTCAGGCGTGGCGGCGCCTCCTGCGGCGTAAAGAATTCACGCGGCAGCGGCTCGAAGGTAATCAGCGCGGCCGGCAGCTGCAGGCGCCCGGCCTGCTCGCGCACCTGCCCGAGCACCGCCTGGTGACCGCGGTGCATGCCATCGAAGTTGCCGATGGTGGCGACACAGCCGCGATGTGCGGGTCGCAGGTTGTACAGGCCGCGAATGAATTCCAGAGCCATCGTCGCTAGCCGCCATGCTGCCCGTAGTGCCATAGGCTCGCCAGACGCACACCGGCAACACGCAGCGTCAGCAGGTAAGCTGCCGCGCCGGCCAGTACCCAGAACAACAGGCGCCAGACGCGCTCGCCGGCATGCCACTGCAACCAGGCGTCGATCGACGGTACGCCCCACAGCAGCAACACGAACAACACCGTGCCGGCCAGCGCCAGTTGCAGCAGCAGGCGCGGCCAGCCGGCCTGCGGCGTGAATACCTGCTGCTTGCCGAGTGTCCGGTACAACAGGCTGGCATTGAGCCAGGCCGCCAGTGAAGTTGCCAGCGCCAGTCCGGCATGGGGGCCGGGAATACCCAGCATGACCATGGGCACGACCAGCGCAATGTTCAGCAGCATGTTGGTAAACATCGCGATCACGGCGATCCGCACCGGCGTGCGCACGTCCTTGCGTGAATAATAGGCCGGCGCGAGCACCTTGATCAGCATGAACCCCGGCAGGCCGAAGGCAAAGGCCATGAGGCTCAGACCGGACATGGCGACATCCGTGGCGCCGAAATCCCCGTAGTAGAACAGGGTCGCGAGCATCGGCCGCGCCAGCAGCATCAGGCCGATGGTGGCAGGCACACCGATCAGCAGCACCACGCGCAAGGCCCAGTCCAGGGTGCGTGAGAACTCCTCGCTCGAACCGTTTGCGTGACTGCGCGACAGGCTGGGCAGGATCACGGTCGAGAGCGCGATGGCGAATACGCCGAGCGGGAACTCGACCAGCCGGTCGGAGTAGTACAGCCAGCTGACGCTGCCGGCCACGAGGAACGAGGCAATCAGGGTGTCCAGTAACAGGTTGATCTGCGCCACCGAGGAACCGAAGATGCCTGGCAGCATCAGTTTCATGATGCGACGCACCCCCTCGTCACGCATGCCCCAGCGCGGCCGGGGCAGGATTCCGATGCGCTTGAGCGAAGGCAGCAGAAACAGCACCTGCAGTACACCGGCGACAAACACTCCGACGGCCAGCGCGAACACGGGCTGTTCGAGCCGAGGCGAAACCAGCAACGCCGCCACGATGAGCACGACGTTCAGCCAGACCGGCACGAACGAGGCCGCCGCGAACCTGCCGTAGGTATTCAGGATGCCCGCGATAAAGGCCACCAGCGAGACAAACAGCAGGTAGGGGAAGGTGATACTCAGCAGTTGCGCAGCCAGCTCGAACTGCGCGGGATCGCGGTGCAGAAAGCCGGGCGCGAATATCATCACCAGCACCGGACTGCCGAGCACGCCCAGCACGGTCAGCACTGAAAGGATGCCCAGCAGGGTACCGGCCACGCGGTTGACCAGTGCCTGCACGGTCGCCGCCGGCTGCTGCTCGCGGTATTCGGAAATGATCGGCACGAAGGCCTGCGAAAAGGCACCCTCCGCGAACAGCCGGCGCAGGAAGTTGGGGATCTTGAAGGCGACGAAGAACGCGTCCATGGCCGCGTCGGCGCCGAACAGGCGCGCGAGCACCATATCGCGCACCAGCCCGAGCACCCGCGAGACCAGCGTCATCGCGCCAACAATTGCAGTGCTTTTCAGTAACTTGCTGCTCATCTGTCAACCTGGACAGGCCGGCGCGGAGGCGCCCGCGCAATGCCGAAACCGCCGTGCAGTATACTTGAAAAACAACGACTTACCACCCCTTGAATCGCCCGACGGACGCCGCGGGCGCACCCGGTTGCCGGCGCCGCCGGGCAGACACCGCTGCAGCAGCTGCCCGGATTGACAAATACGAGCCGAATCCGCATAGTACGCGGCTTTCCAGTGACCCGATTTGCAGGAGCAGTCCCTTGGCAAACTCAGCACAAGCTATCAAGCGCGCCCGCCAGACCGAAAAGAACCGCCAGCTCAATGCCAGCCAGCGGTCGCGCATGCGTACCTCGATCAAGAAAGTGCTCGCCGCCATCAAGGCCGGCGATCGCGATGCCGCCGCACAGGCCTTCACAGCCGCCGTGCCGGTCATCGACACCGCCGCGGGCAAGGGCCTGATCCATACCAACAAGGCCGCCCGCCACAAGAGCCGCCTGAACCGGCAGATTCGCACGCTCTGACCGCGACTATCACGCCACGTAAAAAAAGCCGGTCAGTGACCGGCTTTTTTTACGTGCCTGACGCGCCTGTCGCAGCTGGCTTCATTGATCCGGATACCTGTTAACCGGTCAGCACCAGGTTGTCGCGGTGTATCAGTTCCGGCTCGTCTACGTAGCCCAGCAGTTCCTCGATACGGCTGCTCGGCTTGCCGATGATCCGCCGCGCGTCGACAGCGCTGTAGTTCACCAGGCCGCGCGCGATTTCCCGTTCATCATCGCCGATGCAGGCCACCAGGTCGCCGCGTTCGAACTCGCCATCAATGCGCACCACTCCGACCGGCAACAGGCTGCGGCCTGCGCCGCACAGTACCTGCGTGGCACCGGCATCGAGTTGCAGGCGCCCGCGCACCTGCAACTGCCCCGCCAGCCAGCGCTTGCGCGCCGCCAGTGGCGCGCTGGACGGATACAGGCGGGTACCGAGCGACTCGCCAGCCGCGATGCGTTGCAGGATGTTCGACTCGCGGCCCGGCGCGATCAGGGTCATGGCACCGGATCGTGCGGCACGGCGCGCGGCCCGGAGCTTGGTCTGCATGCCCCCGCGGCCCAGCGTCCCGCCACTGGCCGATGCCATGGTATCCAGCCCGGCATCCTCCGCATCGGCCTCGGCGATCAGCCGTGCGTCCGGGTT
>JBATJF010000163.1:0-4980 GCA_049668345.1 Gammaproteobacteria bacterium | reverse complement strand
GAATAATGAAGAATCAAAAGGGTCAGAATCAAAAGGGCCAGACTCCATCGATTCGCCAATATAACGTCTGATCAATCGAGTCTGACCCCATTGATTTCTTGATTTCATCGCGGCACCCGGATCTCCTCCACCATCTCCTGGATATGCGCCGGCGGCGGGGCGGTGTTGCGCGAGATCGCCATGGCCACGACGAAGTTGATCACCATGCCGATCACACCGGCGCCCTCGGGCGAGATGCCGAGGATCCAGTTCTCCGGGATATTCGCGGCCATGGGCTCGATGAACACCCCCTTGAAGTAAATGATGTAGCCGAGTGTGAAAGTCAGCCCCGCGAGCATGCCGCTGATCGCACCCCACTTGTTCATGCGCTTGTTGAAAATGCCCATCAGGATGGCGGGGAATAATGATGCGGCGGCCAGGCCGAAGGCGAACGCGACCACCTGGGCGACGAAGGCGGGTGGGTGCAGGCCGAGGTAGCCGGCGATGCAGATCGCCACGCCGGCGGCGATGCGCCCGGCCATCAGTTCGTTGCGCTCACTGATGTTCTTCGCGAACGTGCTCTTGAGCAGGTCGTGGGAGATGCTGGCGGAGATGACCAGCAGCAGGCCGGCCGCGGTGGACAGGGCCGCGGCGATGCCGCCGGCGGCGACCAGGGCGATGATCCAGTTCGGCAGCCCGGCGATTTCGGGGTTTGCCAGCACCATGATGTCGCGGTCGACGTAGATCTCGTTGGCGAACGGCGCGCCATCGCTGATCTCGCCCTCACCCGGGTTGGTGGTGAGGCGCTGGCGCAGCGGGCCGCGCAGGTCAGCGTCGAATGCGGGTTTGCCGTCGCCGGCGAAGGCGTTGCCCGCGGCATACTGCACCTTGCCGTCATGGTTGTGGTCGTACCAGGCGAGCAGGCCGGAGCTCTCCCAGGTCTTGAACCAGGCGGGCATGGCAGCATAGAAGGTGCCGCTGCCGTCCGGGCCATTGACGGTCTCGACCAGGTTCATGCGCGCCAGTGCGCCGACCGCCGGGGCGGTGGTGTAGAGCAGGGTGATGAACAGCAGCGCCCAGCCGGCGGAGATGCGCGCGTCGCGCACGCGTGGCACGGTGAAGAAGCGCACGATGACGTGTGGCAGGCCGGCGGTGCCGACCATCAGTGCCAGCGTGATCGCGCACACATCGATCATCGACTTGTCGTTGAACGGTTCGGTATAGGAACCGAAGCCGAGGTCGACCAGGGTCTGGTCGAGCTTGACCAGCAGCGAACCGGAACCGTCCACCAGTTCGCTGCCCAGTGCCAGCTGCGGGAAGGGGTTGCCGGTGGCGTTGATGGCGATGAACACGGCCGGCACGGTATAGGCGAAGATCAGCACGCAGTACTGCGCGACCTGGGTGTAGGTGATGCCCTTCATGCCACCCAGCACGGCGTAGACGAACACCACGCCCATGCCGATGTACAGGCCGGTGTCCACCGGCACCTCCAGGAAGCGCGAGAACACGATGCCGACGCCGCGCATCTGCCCGGCGACGTAGGTGAAGGAGATGAAGATCAGGCAGATCACCGCGACCACGCGCGCCAGCTGCGAGTAGTAGCGGTCGCCGATGAACTCCGGCACGGTGAATTTGCCGAACTTGCGCAGGTAGGGCGCGAGCAGCATGGCCAGCAGCACATAGCCGCCGGTCCAGCCCATCAGGTACATGCCGCCCTCGTAGCCGAGGAAACTGATCAGGCCAGCCATGGAGATGAACGAGGCCGCCGACATCCAGTCGGCCGCGGTGGCCATGCCGTTGGCGACCGGGTGCACGTGCTTGCCGGCGACGTAAAAATCCCCGGTGCTGGTGGCGCGCTGGGCGATGGCGATGCCGATGTAGAGGGCGAAACTCAGGCCCACGGTAATGTAGGTCAGGGTCTGCAGGCTCATCCGTCAGTCCTCGTCCACGCCATACTGGCGGTCAAGCCGGTTCATGCGCCAGGCATAGAAGAAGATCAGCCCCAGGAAGGTGTACAGCGAGCCCTGTTGCGCGAACCAGAAGCCGAGCGGGTAGCCGGCGAGGTGGAACTGGTTGAAGAAGTCCACCAGCAGGATGCCGCCGCCGAAGGACATCGTGGCCCAGACCACCAGGCAGCCGGTGACGAGTCGCAGGTTGGCCTTCCAGTAGGCCGCGTGATCGTTGCTCATGCCCAATCCCCCCTTGTTCTTGTGGCAACCTGAATAACAGTGATCCGGGGGTAAATCAAGCCGGTTATAAAAACAGCCCGTACACCTTATAATGTGCCACCTGTTTATGGTGGCTTGTGCCGGTCCCCCCGCGACGATAAGCTGTGAACCCCGTCAGGCCCGGAAGGGAGCAGCGGCAGCAGTGGACTCGGGCGCCGGGGTGTGGCTGGTACAGGTCACCTCCTTTATAACACCGCCATAACACAGACAAGGCATCGATGAGCTACCAGGTCCTGGCGCGCAAGTGGCGTCCCCGCAATTTCACCGAGCTGGTCGGACAGGAGCATGTGCAGCGTGCCCTGGTCAACGCGCTCGACAACGACCGCCTGCATCACGCCTACCTGTTCACCGGCACGCGCGGCGTCGGCAAGACGACCATCGCACGCATCTTCGCCAAGTCACTGAACTGCGAGAAAGGCGTCAGCTCGCACCCCTGCGGGGAGTGCAGCGCCTGCACCGAGATCAGCGAGGGCCGCTTCATCGACCTGGTCGAGGTGGACGCCGCCTCGCGCACCAAGGTCGAGGACACCCGCGAGCTGCTCGAGAACGTGCAGTACGCACCGACCCGCGGCCGCTACAAGGTATACCTCATCGACGAGGTGCACATGCTCTCCGGGCACAGCTTCAACGCGCTGCTGAAGACACTGGAAGAGCCGCCGCCGCATGTGAAATTCCTGCTCGCGACCACCGACCCGCAACGCCTGCCGGTGACCGTGCTGTCGCGCTGCCTGCAGTTCAACCTCAAGAGCCTGACCCTGGCGCAGATCACCGGCCAGCTCGAGCACATCCTGAAAGAGGAGGGCATTGCGGCCGAGCCCGGCGCGCTGCGCCAGCTGGCGCTGTCCGCCAACGGCAGCCTGCGCGACGCCCTCAGCCTGCTGGACCAGGCGATCGCCTTCTGCGACGGCCGGCTGGGCGAGGCGGACGTACGCAGCATGCTGGGCACCATCGACCGCGACGTGATCTACCGCCTGCTGGCGGCGCTGGCGGCCAGTGACGCCTCGACCGTGCTGGCCGAGATCGCCAGTGCGGACGACTTTGCGCCGGACTACGCCGCGCTGCTGGCGGATCTCATCTCGGTGCTGCAGCGCGTCGCCATCGCGCAGACGCTGCCGGATGCCATCGACGACAGCCACGGCGACCGCGATGCCGTGCTGGACCTGGCCGGCAAGCTGGCGCCAGAAGACGTGCAGCTGTATTACCAGATCGGCCTGATCGGGCGGCGCGACCTGCCGCTGGCGCCGGAACCGCGCGGCGGCTTCGAAATGGTGATGCTGCGCATGCTGGCGTTCAGGCCCGCGGAACAACCGGGCGAGCCCGCGCCCGTGCAGCGTCAGGGCGCGAAGCCCATGACGGTGAGCAAGCCGGTGGCGGCGCCGCTGCGCAAGCCGGCGACGGAGAGCACGGGCGCAGGCCCGGCGGAGACGGCCACTCGCGATGCCGGTGACTGGGCGTCCATCATCGAGCAGCTGTCGCTCAAGGGCATGCTGCGCGAGATGGCGCTGAACTGCGCCTTTCACGGTATCGACGATGATGTGGTGCGGCTGTCGATGGAGACGGCGCACGCGCACCTGCTCAGCCCGGCACGCCTGAAGCAGCTGGAAACCGCGCTGTGCGAACATTTCAGGCGCAAGCTCAAGGTCAGCCTGGCCAGCGAGAAGCAGCTGCAGAAGGAATCGCCGGCCCAGCGCCAGGCGCGCGAGCAGTCGGAGCGCCAGCAGCGCGCGGTGGATTCGATACGGACCGACGACAACGTCAAGACCCTGCAGGATACCTTCGGTGCGACTGTGTCCGAGGAAACGATCCGGCCGCGGGACTGACGCCGGCCGTCGCGGCCCGCGGGCAATTCTAAACTACATAATATCGAGGTGAAGCTATGAAAGGCGGATTGGGAAACCTGATGAAACAGGCGCAGGAGATGCAGGCCAACATGCAGCGCGCCCAGGAAGAGCTGGCCAGTCTCGAGGTGACCGGCGAGTCCGGCGGCGGGCTGGTCAAGGTCACCATGACGGGCAAGCACGAGGTGCGCCGCGTCAGCATCGACGACAGCCTGGTCGGCGAGGACAAGGACATGCTGGAGGACCTGGTGGCCGCGGCCGTCAACGATGCCGTGCACCGCGTCGAGAACCTCACCAAGGAACACATGACCGGATTGACCGCCGGCCTCAACCTGCCGCCCGGCATGAAGCTGCCTTTCTAGCCTGGCCAGGTCGCGGGCCAGTAACACACTGTGCTATGGAAATTGGCAGAATCATGAACGAATCACCTGCTTTACCCGGTTGGCTGCCAGTCTGTCCGCGGCCAACGGGTGCAACATCCGGGCTTGAAGCGACTCGATGACGACCTCGCGCCTGATCGGGCGGCTGATCGAAAACCTGCGTTGCCTGCCCGGCGTAGGGCCGAAATCGGCCCAGCGCATGGCCTTCTACCTGCTCGAACACAACCGCGACGGCGGCCGCCGGCTGGCCGAGGCGTTGAGCCTGGCGATGGAGCGGGTCGGCAACTGCAGCGAGTGCCGCACGCTCAGCGAGGAACCGGTGTGCACCCTGTGTGCCAACGTCAGGCGCGATCGTAGCCTGTTGTGCGTGGTGGAGACGCCGGCCGACGTGCAGGCGCTGGAACAGTCCACCGGCTACCAGGGCCTGTATTTCGTGCTGCTGGGCCACCTGTCGCCGCTGGACGGCATCGGCCCGGAACAGCTCGGGCTGGACATGCTGGAGGCGCGGCTGGCCGGCGGCGAGATAAAGGAGCTGATCCTGGCCACCAATCCCAC
>JBATJF010000162.1:0-5665 GCA_049668345.1 Gammaproteobacteria bacterium | reverse complement strand
TCCGCGACGCAACGTCCAGGCCGGCATCGCGCAGGCGCGCGATCTTGTACCTGAGCGTACGCGGACTGATACCCAGGCGAGCAGCCGCATCCTTGCGGCTGCCGTTGCCGGCTTCCAGTGCCCGGATAATCAACTCCCGCTCCTTCACCTTCAGATCCTGCTCCAGCGCTTTCTCCGACGTTGCCGCGACACATCCCTGTGCCCCCGTGGAAATCATTTCCGGTCCGGCTTCGTCAAGGCTGACATCCACCACCTCGATGCAATCCCCGCTACGCAGGATCAATGCACGCTGTACAACGTTTTCCAGTTCGCGCACATTGCCTGGCCAGTGCCAGGCCTGCAGCTTGCGTTCCGCCGCCGGCGCAAACGCCGGGGTGGTTGCCCCGGTCTGATAGCGCTGTACCAGCTTGCGCGCGAGCGGCAGGATATCGCCCGGACGGTCACGCAGGGCCGGCAGGTTGAGCGGGAATACATTGAGACGGTAATACAGGTCCTGCCGGAAACTGCCTTGTGTTACAGCATCACGCAGTTTCCGGTTGGTAGCGGCCAGCACACGCACATCGAGCGGGATGGTTTCCCGCCCGCCCAGACGCTCCACCTCTTTTTCCTGTAACACCCGCAGCAGTTTTGCCTGCAGGCCGAGATCCATCTCGGAGATTTCATCGAGGAGCAGCGTGCCACCCTGGGCCTGTTCGAACTTGCCGGGATGGGCGTGGTAGGCGCCGGTGAAGGCCCCCTTTTCGTATCCGAACAGTACGGCCTCGAGCATATTCTCGGGAATGGCCGCGCAGTTGATGGCGAGAAAGGGAGCATCCTTGCGGGAGGAGTTCCGGTGAATGAAACGGGCAAGCACTTCCTTGCCCGTGCCGGATTCGCCCGTGATCATCACGGTCACTTCAGAACCGGCGACACGACGTGCCAGCGCCACCAGCTCGACCGAGCGCCGGTCCTCGGCGATCAGTTCATTTTCAGCGACCTGTTGCACAGGCTCATCCATCATTCGACCTCCATGTCCTGGTGAATCCGCAACGGCATGACAGCACCCGTCGCGTCATCATTCCTAACCCGCTGTCACCGCCTTTCACTACGGTTGAACGGGCCGCCAAATCCTTTCAGCGCGTGGCCAGTAACGGCCACCGGAACTTCGACCTGGAAATATGCAGATTGCGTGCCATAAACGTGTAGTTGATATTTTTCAATTAGTTACAAAAGCCAATCCGCCAGAGCGTCATTTTATTCTCTCGCGAAACAAGGGCCTGGATGGGCAGTTAGCCATTTTACTGGCACTACACGTTTGAACGGGGCCATCGCGCCGGCGACGCCAGCCGGTAAAATTCCACCCCGCATGGCACGAGCCGATGGATTTCAGGGTAAGATGCATCGCCATAGTGGCGGCACGGCGATCGGGGTCTGCCACCGGACAGTCAAATAAAGCGTGCAACATCAATGCACTAGGTCAGCGGGTATTCCTTGGTCTATTCAATTGACAAACTGATCAGCGAAACGCGTCGCCTCGCGGCCGAATACCGGCGCTCCACCGGCCAGGCGCTCCCGGTATCCGGCGAGATCGCCCGCCATGATGCCGCACGCCTGCTCGGCCTCACGCTCTGCGAACCGGGTACCGCCGGGGTCGACGCCATCGGCACCGGCAACCGCGAGGGACAGCGGGTGCAGATCAAGTCGCGCGTCATGTCACAGGACAGCAAGAGCGGTGCACGGCTTGGGCAGATCAACGCCCAGGGCGAATGGGACACCTTGTTGCTGGTCATCCTGGACGAAGACTACGAGGCAAGCGAGATCTACGAAGCCTCGCGTGAGGAACTCGACGATGCCATCGCCGGGTCTGAACACAGCAACCGCGCGAAACGCGGCGCGCTGTCGATCGCGAAATTCAAGAATATCGGCTGGCTGGTCTGGGCCCGCGAAACCGGTCCGGAACCGCTACGCTGAACGGCCTGTGTAGTCTTAACCGGTGTTGGCAGAATAACTGCTGATTGCGCGACGACCCTGCTTGAGGTTTTCCAGATCGCGGCCCTGTGCGTCGCGCGCGTCCCGGCACAGTGAGATGATGTCGGTGTTGATTACACTGACACGCCCGACGACATCACTCAAGGCCAGCGCCTCCTCATGGCTGACCTGTCCCGTAAACAGTGTTTCGGCACACTGCTGGAATCGATCCCGGAGTCGCGCAACCTCATCCCAGTCACTGGCCGCGGCCCGGGCCTGCATGCGATCCGCGAGTTCGAGCAACCCGGCAAGCTGTTGCCGCACGGTGGCATTCATGACCGCATGCCCGCTCAGGTACCCACCATCGACTTGACCATCTCCCCGCCACTGATGGTTTCCTGGGGTATGGCATCCCAGCCCTGCTTGATTTCCCGCAACAGGCTCGCAACCTCGTCCAGCGCGGCCTCTTCGTTATTGACGTGCGCGTCCATCAGGCGGCGGAACATGTAGTCATACAGGTTGTCCAGACTGGCGGCCAGTTCCCCGCCGGCGTCCATATCGAGGCTGCTGCGCAGGCCGAGCACAATGGAACCGGCACTGGTGATATTGCTGCCCTTTTCTTCAATCTGCTTGCGCCGCATGGCACCCTTGGCCTTGGCAATCTTGTCCAGCGCTCCGTCGAGCAGCATCTGGATCAGTCGATGTGGCGACGCCTCGGTAACGCCGGTCTGGGTACCAACCGCCGCGTACTGTCCAACACCGCCCTGCTCTGCCGGATTCTTCATAATGACTCGTTCCCTTGAATTATCGATTGGTTTCGTTGCCTGGCTGTCAATGCTGCCGCCTGTCCCGGACCGTACCGGCCACCGGAGCAACATGCATTTTCGATGCCAGATTCTGCGACCACGGGACCGGTTAACGGCTGCCGGAATTATTGAAGTTCGGCAGCATCTGCAATTGCTGGGACAGGTAATCGCTGGTTACCTGCAAACTCCCCAGCAGCGTATCCAGCTGCGCGAACTGCGCATAAAGCCCCGCCTCGATCTGGGTCATGCGATATTCGAGGGATGCCTCGCGCGTGTCCAGCAGACGTTTACTGCTGTCGAGCCCGTCAGTACGCCCCTTGATCAGGCCATCAATGTCAAGCCAGCCATCGACCACTGTATCCAGCCGGCTGGCGAAACCCTGTCCGGCCGTCGAAAACAGCTCGGACACGGCATTGAAATCGTTGGTCAGCGCACTTTCCACATCGGCCGCATCCACCGTGAGCAGGCCTTCCCGGGAAAAGGTCAACCCGATCTCGCCCAGGTAGCTCAGGCCGCTGGGCAGACCCGAGGCCGGTGAATTCATCACGCCACGCAAACCGCGTTCGACCGAGAACAAGGCACTGTCCGTGGCAAGCTCGCCGTCGCGCAGGGTCTGGATCGTTGACAGTATTTCATTGTAGGCATCGGCGAATGCCTGCACCGAATCGGCTACCGCAGTGACATCACGCTCAATGTCCAGCGTGAAGGCGGTGCCGGGCACGGCGCTGTGCAGGTCCAGGGTCACGCCCTGGATAATGTCGTCGATGCTGTTGTTTCCACGCGTCACCGTGTAGCCGTCCACGCTGACTTCTGCATCCAGCAAGGCAGTATTCCCGCCAATATTGTTGATTTCCTGAAAGCCGAAGGTAGACGCCTTGATTTTTCCAGCGTACGACAAATTCAGGGCATTGGCCGAACCACTGTCGTCTGCCGTCAGCACCAGCTTCTGGTTGCCGTTATTGCCGAAAATTATGCTTGCACTGACACCCGGATTGGCTGGATCGGCATTGATCGCATCGCGAATATCACCCAGCGTCGCGGCAGTACTCAGGTCCACCGTCATGCTATCCGCTGCATTGGCTCCGACCTGTATAGTCAATGCATCATTGTTCTTGCCGCCAAAGACATCGGTGTCGGGAAATTCAGCGGAAGCAAACTTGTGTCGCTCTGCCGTCCGCAACACTTCGATCTGGAAGGTCGAGGCGGCGGCCGTATTGGTCGCAGAGGCGGTAAACACACCATCGTCACCGGAGGTTGCCGTGAACACCTTCAGCGCGGACGGCGTGCTGAGATCTTTCATGGCAGTCTGGAATGTGGAAAGTGCGCTCTTCAGGTTGCCATAGGCACTGATGCGCGCATCGATATCGGTCTTCTTCTGTTGCAGGGCGACCAGTGGGCGCCGCTCGAGTGCCATCAACTGGCTGACGATGGAGTCGACATCCAGGCCTGAACCGATTCCCGCAGCTGTTAACATGATTCGTGTCTCACGTGCCTGTATAGCCGCACTTGCGGTCAGGCCCTGTCATCGAATATCAGGCCATCGACATCATTGATGTGTTTCATCATGGCCAGCATTTGCTCGGACGGCATCTGCCTGATCACCTCGTCCGTGTATTTATCCATAACCTTTACGACGATGCGCCCGCTGTCATCGTCCACGCTGAATCGCAGGCTGCGCTGCAACTCCTGCATGCGACCGTTCAGCTGCTCGGCCACTTTCGCAAGCCGCTCCTGCAACTTGCCATCGTTGTCCGCGCCTGCCTCCCGGGTGCTGTTGCCTTCCGGCTTGCTGACGGCGGTTACCTGTACCGGTTGCAGGGGGGCATCAAATGAACGGGAAGCAACACCGGTGTCTACATGCGGCATCAGCCGTGAAATAGGATCATTCATATCAATCACCTGCCATAAAAGGTGGGCGCTGCCGGGCGTCCCTTCCCGGCAGCTCCCTTAACCCCGTTACTGCAACAGCGAGAGAACTGTCTGCGGCACCTGGTTGGCCTGTGCCACCATCGCCGTACCGGCCTGCTGCAGAATCTGCAGTCGCGTCAGGTTCGCCGTTTCCATGGCGAAATCGGCGTCCATGATGCGGCTCTTCGCCGCCGACTGGTTCTCGGCTGCCACCTGCAGGTTGTTGATGACCGACTGGAAGCGGTTCTGGGTCGCACCGTACAGGGCGCGGTTGGTGGTCACCAGGTCCATCGCCGTGTCGATCGCACCAAGCGCCGTGGTGGCGAGGGCGGCGGTCGTGATGTTGCCGCCAGCAGCGGCCGCGGCCATGTTCGCCGTGGTCACCGTGATGGTCTGGTTGGCATTGGCACCGACCTGGAAGTCCTGGGCACCGGCACCGGTACCGATAATGGCGATACCGTTGAAGCTGGTCGCACCGACCTGGCGGGTGATTTCCGTGTTCAGCGCCTGGTATTCAGCATCCAGGTTGGCACGGTCACTCGTGCTGTTGGTGGAGTTGGCCGACTGCACGGCCAGCTCACGCATGCGCTGCAGCATATTGGTAATTTCGCTCAGACCGCCTTCAGCCGTCTGGGCCAGGGAAATCGCATCACCTGCGTTGCGCACGGCCACGTTCAGGCCACGCACCTGGGCATCGATACGGGTGGCGATAGCCAGACCGGCGGCGTCATCCTTGGCGCTGTTGACACGCAGACCGGAGGACAGGCGCTCGATGGAGGTCGCCAGACCGGTCTGGGTACGGTTCAGGTTGCGCTGCGCGGACAGCGACATGACGTTGGTATTGACGGAAAGTGCCATGGTGAATCTCCTTATTGTCCAGGCAAGAACTGGTTTTGGTGCCCTTCCCTGGACCCAGTTTGTATTTGGCGGATATATCACTACCGTGTGATATTCACCGCCTCCGACTGGTTTAACGTCACGAGACGGGGATTCTTTAGTCAATT
>JBATJF010000161.1:0-10471 GCA_049668345.1 Gammaproteobacteria bacterium | reverse complement strand
CATCCAGTCGAACGGCATCGCCAGTCTGACCACAGGCAATCATGCTCCAGGGAAACCTTCTTCATATTTTCATCCAGTTCGGCCTGGCCGGCCTGCTGGGTTTTCTCATTGGTCTGGAGCGGGAAATGCGCTCCAAGGGAAATATCACCCTGGGGATTCGTGATTTCGTGCTGTTCAGCCTGATCGGTGCAGTAAGCGCCTTCGCCGGCGCGCAGTACGATAACACCTGGTTCATCGTCGCCGGATTTACGGGTTTTCTGATGCTGCTGGCTTCCAGCTACTGGGCGGACAGGACCCATGGGGCAGGCATAACCACCGAGCTCGCGGCAATGCTGACCTTTTTTCTGGGTGTGCTGATCATGAAAGAGGCGAATGAGCTGGCCATCGCGCTGGCCATTGTCGTGCTCGCGGTGCTGTTTCCAAAACAGGCTATCAAGCAGTTCCGCGCGAAGATCCAGGCTCGCGAACTGCAGGCCGTCGTACTGTTCCTGACCATTACCTTCATCGTCCTGCCGATACTCCCGCGCCAGTCGCTGGATACCTACATCGCGTTTCCGGCTGGTCGCGTGGCGTCGGTTTCGGCCGAGGATGAGCGCGTCGATATCAAGCCGGTGACCGACCTGCGTCTCCAGTCAGGCGATCAGCTGGAAATATTCGCTCCCGGCTGGCAGCACCTTGGATCCGTGAAACTGACAGCGGTTGGGCGCGACGTGGTTTCCGGTCAATACACGGGCGAGGCATTTTCCGAGGTCACGCAGGGCCTTGATGTCCGCCGCAGGCCGGGTATCGAGTTTGTCGATGTCATGCTGTCGTCGGTCAAGCCCTACAAGGTCTGGCTGATCGTGGTGCTGGTTTCGTTCATCAGCTTCGTCGGTTACGTCCTGATCAAGATTATCGGCGCCCGCGGGGGTATCAGCCTGACCGGCATGATCGGCGGCCTGGTCTCCAGTACGGTGACCACACTGAGCTTTGCCCGTCGCAGCAAGGAGCATCCGGCGGGCAACCGGCATTTTACGGTCGCGATACTGCTTGCAGCATCCATCATGTTCCCGAGGCTGATCGTCGAAATCGCCGTGGTGAACCAGGCGCTGGTGAAGAACATTGCGCTGCCGCTGGGAATCATGGGCCTGACGGGGCTGCTGCTGGCTGGCTATCACCTGTTGAAGTCGCGGGAACCTGAAACCGAGCAGGTCCAGCTCAGCCTGGACAACCCATTCAGCCTGTCTTCGGCGGTCTCGTTTGCCCTGATCTTCGCCGCCATTCTCATGATCACACGACTGGCGACCCACTACCTGGGGGAAGCCTGGCTGCCGCTGGTGGCAATAGTCAGCGGACTGACGGATGCGGACGCCATCGCCTTCTCGCTAAGCAGTCTGCAGAAGGCAGAGCTGATCAATATCGACTGGGCGAGTTTTAACCTGGTCCTGGGCGCCATATCCAACACGTTCATGAAACTTTTTCTCGTGCTGGGGCTGGGCCACCACATCCTGTTCAGAAACCTGCTGGCCTCGTTCCTGATCATCGGCGCAGTCGGGATTGTCACGATGTTCCTGTACTATGATCTGCACGGGATGTTTGTCTGAATATCGACGGCCCGGGCATGACACGCTGAAGGCCGCGGTCTGCAGGCTGCGCTGTGTTTCAAGGCGAATACGTGACGTACTGGATCAGGCGCAGCGTGCAGGAGAGCGCCGCGCGGCGCAGGTATGAAATGTGTATACTGAGGCAGCGCAACAACGCCTGCCTAGACAGGTGTCCTGTATCCGGGTAGCGTTCACGCCATGTGCCTGGCTGAAAAATAACGGCTCCACTGTACATCACTTGCATTGAAAAAATATATCCAGAAACAGCAACGCTTCATCAGCCTGCTGACCAGGAATACCATGGCCCTGGTGCTGGCCGGTGGCCGCGGATCGCGCCTGCACGAACTTACCCTGTGGCGGGCCAAGCCCGCGGTTCATTTCGGCGGCAGTTTCCGCATTATCGATTTCGCCCTGTCGAATGCGATCAATTCCGGTATACGCCGCGTCGGTGTGCTCACCCAGTACAAGGCACATTCGCTGGTCAGGCACCTGCGCGACGGCTGGTGCGGATTCAAGCGCGTGCTGGGTGAATTCGTCGATGTATTGCCGGCGTCGCAACGCATTGATGCCGGCTGGTACCGCGGCACCGCGGACGCGGTCTACCAGAACCTCGATATCATTCGTGACCACGATCCCGAACATGTGCTGATCCTGTCGGGAGACCACATCTACAAGATGGACTATGGTCCCATGCTGGCATTCCATGCGGAAAAGAAGGCGGACATCACCATTTCCTGCGTGGAGATCCGGGTTGAAGAAGCGGCCGGTGCCTACGGGGTGCTGCAGGTGGATGACAGCGGCCGCGTCATCGCGTTCGAGGAAAAGCCGGCGCGGCCAAGCGAGATACCCGGGCAACCCGGGTTCTGCCTGGCATCCATGGGAAACTACGTGTTCGGCACGGACCTGCTCTACGCCCTGCTCATAAGGGATGCAGACAACGCGGCATCAGAGCATGATTTCGCCGGGAACATAATCCCCGGGGCGGTGCGCGATCACAGGGTATATGCCTATCCCTTCCGCGATGCGGAAACGGGCAAATGTGCCTACTGGCGTGATGTCGGCACACTGGATGCCTACTGGGATGCCAATATCGAGTTGCTGGATGTCACGCCGGAACTGAACCTGTACGACAGCGAGTGGCCGATCCAGACCAACCAGCTTCAGCTGCCGCCGGCCAAGTTTGTATTCAACAATGATTCCCGCCGCGGGATGGCGGTGGATTCCATGGTGTCGGGGGGTTGCATCATCTCCGGCGCGATGCTGGACCGGGCGCTGTTATATTCCAGCGTCAAGGTCCATTCGTATGCCCGTATAGAACAAAGCGTAGTGCTGCCGGAAGTCAGGATCGGACGCCACGCCGTCATTACCCGCGCCATTATCGACCGCGGCTGCGTGATCCCCCCGCGCATGGTGATCGGTGAAGACCATGACGAAGACCGCCGGCGCGGTTTCCGCGTGACCGGAAAGGGTATCGTGCTGGTCACGCCGGACATGCTTAACCAGTCGACCCATACCATACGCTGACGGCTTCCCTGCTGCGGCCGGTACAGGTCCCGGTCCGCGGCTATTGAGACTTACCCAGATCGAGTGAGCAGGTTGCCGTCGTAGGGCCGAATTCATTCGGCCAACGGCTGGTTCGTGAAGGGTCGAATGAATTCGACCCTACAGGTCTGGTTGAGTCATTCCCTGCACCATCAAGTCTGGCGCATCACCGCAGCACGTCTGCCCGGATGAAACACCGCTCGTCGAATGAATTCGACCTGCTGTAGGGCCGAATTCATTCGGCCAACAACCATGCCATCAGTGGATCGTGCCTGCCTTCATGCAGGGCATGGAGATGCGGGCGGTGTGCCGCGCCATTGACAGGGGTGTTACTGCCCCCCCTCCCGGGCACGGGCGATGGTCGAGGCTGCCGGTGCGTTTGCCATGTCAATCGATCTCGTCGCCGTGAACCTGGTGGAAGTTGTCGACACCCTCTGCCACATCCGACAGGTCATCCTTGAAGCGTGCGACATGGAACAGCGCATCCCCTTCGTGTACCGCCGGCTTCATGATCGAACCGATGACCACGCCACGGAAAGGCGCTTCGACTGACACGTGGTTGTCGCTGTAGACATCGTTGATGTAACCCAGTATTTCGCCGCTTCTGACGCGTGCCCCGAGCTGGATGGTGGTGCGCAGCATGCCGCTTTCCGGTGCCCTGATCCAGGAGGAGGCGCGGGCCACGAACGGGTCGACCACCAGCTTTTTGCGCCTGCTGGGCAGCGGCAGCATCTCGAGTGCGCGCATCACCTGGATGACGCCGTGCACACCGGCGCGAATCGAAAGCGCATCATAGCGCAGCGCCTCCCCGGCCTCGTATAACAGCATGGGGATCCCGCAGGCCGCGGCGGCCTGCCGCAGTGAGTTGTCGCGGAGTGCGGAGTTGAGCATTACCGGAACCTCGAATGCCCGCGCGAGCCGCTCCGTTTCGGGGTCATCCAGGTTGGCGCGGATCTGCGGCAGGTTTGCCCGGTGAATCGCGCCGGTATGCAAATCGATGCCGTGTGTGCAGCGTCCGACGATCTCGGTCATGAACTGATGCGCCAGGCGAGCCGCCAGCGACCCGCTTTCGGAACCGGGAAACGACCGGTTAAGGTCGCGGCGGTCCGGAAGATAGCGGGATTCGTGGATCAGGCCGTACACATTGACCACCGGTACCGCGAGCAATGTTCCCCTGACGTTGCGCAAACTCTTGTGCGCAAGCAGCTGCCGGATAATTTCCACGCCGTTTACCTCGTCGCCATGCACCGCCGCCGAGACGAACATGCGGGGTCCGTCGCGCTTGCCATGAATGACATGGACAGGCATCGACAGGTCTGTGTGCGAGTACAGCTTCGGCAGCGGCAGGTCCACCATGGTGCGTGAACCGGGCGCCACCTGGATGCCGGCGATGGAAAAATCCTCGCGTGCCATGTGTCAGCCCTTGCCGCGTGTGCTGGTCCGGCGGCTGCTGGCATTTTTCTCGATGAACTGGATAATCATGTCGGCGATATCCTTCTCGGTTGCAGCTTCGATACCCTCGAGTCCCGGCGAAGAGTTCACCTCCATCACTACCGGACCGTGGTTCGACCTTAGCAGGTCAACACCGGCCACGTTCAGTCCCATGATATTGGCTGCACGCGCGGCCGTTGAGCGTTCTTCCGGTGTGATCCTGATCAGGTTTGCCGTTCCGCCGCGGTGCAGGTTCGAACGGAATTCCCCTTCCTTGCCCTGGCGCTTCATGGCGGCAACCACCTTGTCGCCGATAACAAAGCAGCGGATATCCGCCCCGCCGGCTTCCTTGATGAATTCCTGGGTCAGGATGTTTGCCTTCAGGCCCATGAAGGCCTCGATAACGCTTTCCGCGGCCTGTCCGGTTTCGGCCAGCACGACGCCGATGCCCTGTGTGCCTTCCAGCAACTTGATCACCAGCGGCGCCCCGCCGACCATGTGGATCAGGTCCTGTATGTCGTCAGGCGAATGGGCAAACCCGGTAACCGGCAGGCCGATGCCCTTGCGGGCGAGCAGTTGCAGGGAGCGCAGCTTGTCGCGCGACCGGGTAATCGCGACGGACTCGTTCAGCGGGTAGACGCCCATCATCTCGAACTGGCGCAGTACCGCAGCGCCATAGAAAGTGACCGATGCGCCGATGCGGGGTATAACCGCATCGTATCCCTCGAGCTTGTCGCCCCTGTAATGAATGCTGGGACGATTTGAAACAATATTCATGTAACAGCGCAATGCATCCAGCACATGGACCTCGTGCCCCCGATCCTCGGCAGCTGCCTTCAGTCTGCGGGTCGAGTAAAGTTTTGAGTTGCGGGAAAGAATCGCGATTTTCATTTATGTTTCTCCTGTGTGTCGTTTCCTTCGACTTGTTGTCCGGCAATGGCGCTGCGCAATTGGGCGGTGCTTCATGCGTCGCTGCTGAACATGCTCCGCACTGTACGCGCGCGCTAAAGGCCGTGAGTGTAGCACTCCGGGTGACTGGTGCGGCGGCCCGTGAAGAAGCGCACTTGTGGAAACTGTTTGAATAGCCATGCGCCGGTAACCGTCCCGGACCGGCATATCTACGGCAACAGCCTCTGCCTTGCAGGCACAGCGCGACATCCCCGCGGGCAGGCGGAACCGGGCAAGCTGCAATGCATCGGCTGGCTACAGGCCGTATTGCAGAAATCATTCCCGCAGCTGTGCCGTGACGTTTGTAAACCGGCTCCGGATTGCCGGGCCAACTGCAATCATTGACCGTCACAGCTGCTGAAAAGTCACACGAGGGTGGTATGTGCGTGGTAAACGGTACCTGGATTCGACAGCCGCTCCTGTACGGCTTGCCGTGGCAAGGCGTGCGGTCAGGTGCGACAGACCTGCATTTCCTGCTGAAACAGCGCTGAAAACCGCTCGAGCGCGCGGTACAGGCGCATCTTCGTGGCGCTCAGGCCGAGTTGCAGCGTAACGGCCATCTCCTCCAGCGAGAGATCCCGGTAAAAACGCAGTATGAGCACGTCGTGTGCCTCCTCCGGCAGTTGTGCGAGGATGAGGCGTACGGCATCGCGCTGTTCGGTGGATGCACCGGCGCCTGGCAGGGTCGCTTCGTGGATCTCGATCAGGGCACGCACGTGCCCGTCCAGCAGGTGACGCCTGCGCCGGCATACCAGGTTGTGACACTGCCGGTCGGCTATGGCAAACAGCCAGGTCCGAAAGCCCGACTCACCACGGAACGTCCTGATCGCCCGGTAAGCGCGCAGTTGCGTCTCCTGGGCGGCATCCTCGGCGTCTTCGCGGTTCCTCAGGTAGGCATGGCAGCGCGCCTGCAAGGCGCCAAGGTTGCGTTTCAGCAGCTCGGACAGCATGTCACGCCAGCCGGCCTGCTGTCCGAGGATACGGTCCAGCAGTTCCTGGTCGGTACTGGACTGACACTGTTTCTTCTGCATCGAACACCTCCTGGTTCAAATCAGGGGTGCACTCTAGGGATGAATAAACGACAAAACTAACTATAAATTTCTATCAAAATAATAAATAATATTTGTTATGGACATCGAACTGCTGCGCACCTTCCTGGAGGTCAGCCGCACCCGCCATTTCGGCCGTGCGGCCGAGGCCATGTATCTCACCCAGGCGGCGGTCAGCGCCCGTATCAAGGCGCTGGAGCAGTTGCTCGGGGTGGCGCTGTTTGACCGGGTGAAGCGCGATATCCGCTTGACCCCGGAAGGCAACCGGCTGGTCAGCCGGGCGGATTTGCTGATCTCCGAGTGGCGCAAGATCCGCCAGGAGGTCAGTGTCGGCGGGGCGAACCACCAGCTGTCGATCGGGGGCAGTTTGCGGCTCTGGGATGTTTTTCTGTATGACTGGCTGGTCAGGATGCGCGCCGCCCTGCCGGATATCGCCCTGATCGTGGAGTCGCACACGCCGGAACTGCTCACCCGCAAGCTGCTCGACGGGGTGCTGGATATCGCGTTCATGCTGGAGCCGCCGCAACTGGAAATGTTACAGATCCAGGACATCGGTCCGTTGCGCCTGCAGCTCGTGGCGGACCGGCCCGGCTTGTCGCTGGAACAGGCGCTGGATGCCCGCTACCTGATGGTGGACTGGGGGTTGACGCACGCCCTGCAACACCGCCGCCTGTTTCCCGATGCGCCGGAGCCGAAGACACGCGTGGCCAGCGGCATGATGGCGCTGCATTACCTGCAGGCGCTTGGCGGTGCGGCGTACCTGCCCGATGTGATGGTGGCGTCGGCACTCGGGGAGGGGCGACTGTATCGCGTGGCGGAGGCGCCGCTGATCGAGCACCGGGCGCATGCCGCGTACCCGCTGCGCAGCGGACGCAAGCAGCTGATCAGCGAGGTGCTGGGCTTCTTTCAACTGGAATGAGCCTGTACGTAACAGCAAGGTCCGTGTCATTGCGGATCCTCGCGCCCGGCGGGTCCGGCAGGCAAGTCGTCCTCGGTGATATCCAGGGCGGCCCAGCCGTTATCCTCAACAGCCATGTTCTCGATGAGCACCTTGCCCACGCGGTTTTCGTCCCTGCTCAGCACGCGCAGCCGGAAGCCGGATTCCGTGATTTCATCATCGGGCTCGGGCATGCGTGCCAGTCGCTGCATGAACAGACCGCTCAGCGTGTTGGCATCGAGTTCATCGGCGATCGCCATGCCGGTCACGCGTTCGACATCACTCAGCGACGCCAGGCCGTCGGCCTCCCAGCTGTGATCGCCCAGTGGCGTAATATCCATGTCCGGCTGGACGGCATCGGTCTCGTCGTGTATCTCGCCGACGATCTCCTCGATGAGGTCTTCCAGGGTGATAATGCCGATAAATGCACCGTACTCGTCCACCACGCAGGCCATGTGGGCGCGCCGGATGCGCATCAGCTCGAACAGCTTGGCGATACGTTGCGATTCGGGGACGATCAGTGCCTCGCGGCAGAACTGTCCAAGATCGTGCCACGGGTCTGTCTCGCCCAGCAGCATGGCGCGATGGATGTCCTTGGTGAGCAAGATCCCGACCAGGGCATCGTCTTTGCTGCTGTCGATCAGCGGAAACCGCGAATGCCCGGTCTCGGCGAGGGTGCGCAGGTTGGTTTCGGCCGGCGCGGCGATATCCAGGCTTTGCACGGAACTGCCGGGTATCATGATGCGGCCGACCAGGCGCTGGTCGAATTCAAACAGGTTGTGCAGCATGTTCGCCTGCCTTTCATGGATTTCGCCATGCGCTTTCGAGGTTGCCACCAGGCCCTTGATCTCGTCACTGCTGAACACGTCGGCGTGGCTGGCTTCCGCCACATCGAACAGGTTGAGGATCGCGCGTGTGGCGCGGTTGAGCAGCCAGTTGAGTGGCCAGGCCAGCATGTAGGAGGCGTGCAGGGGATAGGCGACCCACAGGGAAACCGGCTCGGCCTTGCGGATGGCGAATGTCTTCGGCACCTGTTCGCCGATCACGATATGCAAGGCGGAAAAAATCAGGAAGCCGGTCAGAAAGGCGGTGCTGTGCACTGCCGCCTCGGACATGCCCATGCGCGTGAACAGCGGTTCGAGCAGCGCAGCTACCGCCGGTTCGCCAATCCAGCCCAGGCCGAGCGAAGCCATGGTGATGCCGAGCTGGCAGGCCGCGAGATAGGACTCGAGATTGCCCTGGATGCGAACCGTGAGGCGGGCCGTCGCGCTGCCCCCGGCGGCGAGCGACTCGATGCGGAATCCGCGTGCCTTGACCAGGGCGAATTCGGCCGCCACGTAGAAGCCGTTGGCCGCGAGCAGCAGCACGATACCCACAAGACTGGGGAGTGTATCCATGATTCATTATCCGTTTAAAAAGCGCAGTTGCAGGGATTAGACCTTGCGCATTCATGCCAGGTCACACACCGGGGACAATATCCCGGAGCAATGTGACTTATGGAGTCATGGGGCAGTCTATAGATGTAGCCTGCAAACCGGAATGGAAGAAACGTCATGCTGAGAGTCCAGCTCTATCATCAGGATCATCACACCCAGTCCATCGGCGGTATCGAACTGCTCGATCACTGGGTCGACGATAGCCGTACCCGGCTCTGGATGGATATCGATGGGCCTCTGGACGAATCCCTGCAGCAGTTGCTGCAGGAGCGCCTGGGGCTGCATCCACTGGCGCTGTCCGATGCCGCGCGCGATCGCCATCCCCCCAAGATCGAGGACTTCGATACCCATACCTTCATGATTTTCAAGGGATTGTCGACCGATGCGCAGACCATAGACTGCACCACCATCCAGGTTGCCCTGTTTGTCGGCGAGCGTTTTCTCGTCACCCGTCATTCGGGCGAGTCACGCAGTATTAGCCGGCTCCGCGAGGCGCTCGACGAAGACCTGGAGTTGTTCGACCAGGGCCCCGACGCCATGGCTGTACGGGTGGTACGGTCGATCGTCGATCGCTATCTCAGGATCCTGCTGGAGCTGGAACCGCGCCTCGAATACCTGGAGGATTCCTTGCTGGGGGAGTCGGCGGACGAGATTCTCAGCGAGCTGGTCGTGCACAAATCGAACCTGACGCGACTGCAGCGTTTCTTTCATTACCACACCCAGCTATTGCGCGATTTGAAAAGCTCGCAACATCCGGGCTTTCATCCGGATGCAGAGCATGACCTGATCGATGTCTATGAGCACCAGGAACGGCTGGGCAGCCTGTGTGCGCTTTATTACCAGCTGGCCTCGGACCTGATCGAGGGTTATATCTCGGTGTCATCGCACCGCCTGAACCAGATCATGCGGGTCCTGACCATCATTACGGCAATCTTCGTGCCGCTGGGCTTCCTGGCCGGGGTGTACGGCATGAACTTCGATCACATGCCCGAGCTGCATTCGCGCTGGGGCTACTTCACGCTGCTCGCCATTATGGGGTCCGTTGCAACCGTCCTGCTGCTGGCATTCCGGCGCAAGCGCTGGCTGTGATGCCGGATGCCGCTTGCCTGTGCCGGCATGGCGCGCGGCTGCTAAGGGCAGGCTTTTCCACTACCGGCCGGATACGACGCCCGGGCTGAAAATCCCCGTGTCGGCAGTTCGATTCTGTCCCTGGCCACCATATTTATCACCGAGATAAAAGTTTTCTTCTGTTAATCCCTGTGTCACCCGGTACACTTTCGGTACACCTGTACGGAAGACGCAGTGGCAGCCATCACCAAAACACCCTCGAACACCTGGAAGGCGATCATACGCAAGCGCGGCTGGCCGACGACCATCAAGACCTTCCGCACCAAACGCGATGCCGATGACTGGGCGCGCAGCACCGAGGATGAAATGGTGCGCGGCGTGTACATCAACCGGGCCGGCGCGGAGAAGCTGCTGCTGGAAAAGGCGCTGGACCGGTACCTGAGTGAGGTGTCCGCCAGCAAGCGGGAGAGCACGGCC
>JBATJF010000160.1:0-1651 GCA_049668345.1 Gammaproteobacteria bacterium | reverse complement strand
CGGCGCCGCTGATCGTGGAGGCGACCTTCGGCATCGCCGCCGTGGTCGTCGCCGAGGCAGGCCTGTCCTTCCTCGGCCTCGGCGTGCAGCCGCCGGCGGCCTCGTGGGGCGCGATGATCCGTGACGGCACGCGCTACCTGCTGGTGGCGCCGCACATGGTGCTGGCGCCGGGCATGGCGATGCTGGCCGTGGTGCTGGCGGTGAACCTGCTCGGCGACCGTCTGCGCGACCGGCTCGATATCCGGCTGGTCAACGACACAGGACTGCGTGAATGACACTGGGACCGTTAATGCTCGATGTGGCCGGCTGCAAGCTGGACGCGGAGGACCGCGAACTGCTGCGCCACCCGGCGGTCGGCGGCGTGATCCTGTTCGCGCGCAATTTCGAATCGCCGCAGCAGGTCAGGGCGCTGGTCGATGACATGCACGCGCTGCGCGACCCGCACCTGCTGGTGGCGGTCGACCAGGAGGGTGGCCGCGTACAGCGCTTTCGCGATGGCTTCACCCGTCTGCCGCCGCCCGCCTGCCTCGGACGCATCTATGACAAGGATCGTGCCCGCGCAAAACACCTGGCACGTGTGACCGGCTGGCTGATGGCCAGCGAATTGCGTGCGGTGGGCGTGGATATCAGTTTCGCGCCCGTGCTCGATCTCGATTACGGCGTGTCCACCGTCATCGGCAACCGCGCCCTGCACCGGCGCCCCGAGATCGTCGCCGAGCTGGCGACCGCCTACCAGGCCGGCATGCACGACGCGGGCATGGCGGCGACCGGCAAGCATTTCCCGGGTCATGGCGCGGTGGCGGCGGATTCGCACCTCGATCTGCCGGTCGACGAGCGGCGCTTCGAGGACATCGAGCAGTGGGACCTGGTACCGTTCCGGCGCCTGATCGATGCCGGGCTGGCCGCGGTGATGATGGCGCACGTGGTGTACGCGCAGGTCGACGCACAACCGGCCGGTTACTCGCGCATCTGGATCCGCGACATCCTGCGCCGCCAGCTGACATTCCAGGGTCTGGTGTTCAGCGACGACCTGAGCATGGAAGGCGCCTGCCTTGCCGGCGATCATGCGGCACGGGCGCATGCTGCACTGCAGGCCGGCTGTGATATGGTGCTGGTCTGCAACGACCGGCCGGGTGCCGTGCAGGTGGCCGAGGCGCTGGAGTGCCACCAGGACCCGGTCGCACACACGCGCATGGCGCGCATGCATGGCAAGCACCCGGTCACCCCGGAGGCCTTGCACGCCGAACCGCGCTGGGAGCAGGCGGTGGCGGCCGTGCAGGGCTACGAAGCGGAGCCGGAACTGGACCTGGAGGCCTGAGCGAGCCGGGTTTCAGTGCCGGCACCCGAAGCGATATCGAGCGCCTGCCACGTACGAAAGCCATTAATATGTATTTACAAACAAATAGTTAAATTGTTTATCTAGAAACTATCTCGTTATGGACAACCCGCTTTACCAAGCCCTGGCCGATTGGGCCGGCGACAACGTCTGGATCGTACAGGTGTTCGTCGTGGTGTTTCTCGTATTGCTGTTCAGTTTCCTGCTGCGCCTGCTGGTGAACCGGCTGCACCGGAAATTGCAGTCGACCGCGACGCCCTGGGACGACGCCGTGGTGGGGGCGCTGCAGAAGCCGCTGACGCTGCTGATCTGGAT